>CAZHBM010000214.1:0-6923 GCA_964529945.1 uncultured Anaerolineales bacterium
CTCACTTAGCCATCTACCAGAGAATTTCGATATGCCTGATATAGGTGATCAGTTGTCCGGGCACCGGCCTCGTGCTATACTGCCCCTCAACACATAACCAAAAGCGGGAACAACAATACCATGGTAGAAATCATCGAATCACAAGCCAATGTAGGCGTCAAGTTCGCACAGCTGAAGGTGTGGGCGGATGATCGAGGCAAATTTCTGGAAACATTCCGCCAGGAATGGTTCCCCGAACGCAGTTGGAACGTCGTCCAGACCAATTGCAGTTACAGCCGGGCCGGGGTTCTGCGTGGTCTGCATTACCACCACAACCAGGTGGACTACTGGTTCGTTCCCCAGGGCACCATTCGAGTGGGACTGGCGGACCTGCGTCCTGGTTCGCCAACTCTGGGTGCCAGCCAGACACTGGAAATCGGTGAGAACAACCGGATCGGTGTCTTTGTCCCCGTTGGCGTCGCTCACGGATTTCTGACCCTGACCGACGCCGTCCTGACCTATCTGGTGGATAACTATTACGATGGGGCGGACGAGCTCGGCGTTGCCTGGAACGATCCCGACCTTTCGGTTGACTGGGGAACATCCGATCCTTATCTATCGGACCGCGACCGGAACAACCCCTGGTTCAAGGACCTGCCGGCCAGCCGGTTGCCCCGTCCATACACGCCCTGACGGCGGTCTGAACTCTGAATCTCCCGCTGTGCCCGGCGTGTTTGCCCTTGCCGGATCCAACAATTACACCTGTCAACCGAAAGACTGCTCACCATCTGTGCTTTTGAAAGTGAGGAACGACGATGTCCTACGAAATCGGTCCCGAGTTTATGAAGAAGACGGGCTACAAATTTGCCGAAGCATCCGACCAATACCGTGGCCTGCCACAACCGGCCCTGGAGCTCGAATACGACACCGGCGCCGCTTTAATCGACCTGCCCCGCCCGGCCGACATAGATGTGCCAGCTCTCGATTTGCGGCAGGCCATCGAAGAGCGCACCAGTCTGCGCCGCTACGCCTCCGACCCGCTGTCTTTGGCGGAATTATCCTATTTACTGTGGTGCACGCAGGGAGTAAAACAGGCGACCGGCCGGCCGGCGACATTGCGCACGGTGCCTTCGGCCGGCGCCCGGCACGCGTTCGAGACCTACATGTTGATCAACAACGTCACGGGTCTGGAGCCGGGGCTATACCGTTTTCTGGCTATGGAGCACAAATTGCTGCCCCTGGAAGCCGGCGCCGACGTGGCCGATCGGATTACCGAAGCGGCCTGGCGGCAAAAAATGGTCAAAAACAGCGCCGCTACCTTTCTCTGGGTGGCCGTTACCTACCGCATGACCTGGCGCTACGGCCAACGCGGTTATCGCTACCTGCATCTAGACGCCGGTCACGTCTGCCAGAATCTTTACCTGGCGGCCCAACAGGTAGGTTGCGGAACGTGCGCTATCGCCGCATTTGAGTATGACTCGCTCAACCACGCCCTGGGCCTGGACGGCAAGGAGCAATTTGTCATCTATCTGGCGACCGTAGGCAAAAGAACCGATTGAGAGAGGCAATCTGATAGTTTTTGAGAGTCGTTTTGTGCTATAGTATAAATGACTGGAAAGCAGCCGAACTTTCTTATTGAATTGATCGGCTGTCTTTTTTCTGCAACTAGGGTCAACTTATGGTCAAATCGTCTCAAATTTCTGGGTTCTACAACTATTCGGTCCAAGAACGCCGGCAGTTGCTGTCGGCGTGTGTGGGCTTGACAGAAGAAGAATTGGCCGTCTTGCAGGGCGTTTCCGGCCTGCAAATCGGCAACGCCGACCACATGGTGGAGAACGTGGTCGGCATCTACGGCCTTCCGCTGGGCATTGCGACCAACTTTTTGATCAACGCTCGAGACGTCCTGGTGCCTATGGTCATTGAGGAGCCGAGCGTGGTGGCTGGTGCCAGTCTGGCCGCCAAACTGGTTCGCCAGGGTGGCGGGTTCGAGACTCAGTCCACCGCACCGCAGATGATCGGCCAGATCCAGTTGCTGGACGTGCCCAACCCGCAGTCGGCCCGCTTCGACCTGCTGGCCCGGCGGGAGCACCTGCTCGAATTGGCCAACCAATCGGATCCGATCCTGGTGAACCTGGGCGGTGGGGCCAAAGAGATAGAGGTACGCTTTATCGAGAGCAGCCCGGCCGGCCCTATGCTGGTATTGCACCTGATCTACGATACCCAAGACGCCATGGGCGCCAATGCCGTCAACACGGCCGTCGAATCGCTGGCAGCTTACGTGGAACAGGTCACCGGTGGGCGGGCACTGCTGCGCATCTTGAGCAACCTGGCCGACCGGCGCCTGGCACGCGCCAAATGTGTCATTCCGGCCCAGGCACTCACCTTCACGTCCCAAGGGCGCAGATTCGAGGGCAGCCAAGTCGCGTCCGGTATCGTCGCCGCCTACGCATTGGCGGCAGTCGATCCTTACCGGGCTGCTACCCATAACAAGGGTATTATGAACGGCGTGGATGCCGTGATTTTGGCGACCGGCAACGATTGGCGGGCCGTTGAAGCCGGCGCCCATGCTTATGCAGCCCGCGACGGCGGCTACAAAGCACTTTCCCAGTGGGAGTTGAGCCCCCAGGGGGATTTGGTCGGCACTTTGGAGATGCCTATGGCGGTGGGCATCGTCGGTGGCGCCACACGGGCGCACCCGTTGCCCAAGGTAGCCCTCAAGATTCTGGGCGTGGAGAAGGCTCAGGAGCTGGCCGAGATTATCGTTGCGGTGGGGTTGGCGCAAAACCTGGCCGCGCTGCGGGCGCTGGCAACCGAGGGCATTCAGCGGGGACATATGAGCCTGCACGCCCGCCAGGTGGCCATCGCCGCCGGCGCGTCGGGCGCAGAGATTGAAACCGTGGCGGCCCGCCTGGTTCAAGAGGGCGTCATTCGTGTGGATCGGGCCGAATCCATATTGTCGAAGTTGAAATAGCTCGACCACTTTAGTTGAGTTGGGGAAGTACGAAATTATGCGAGTTATGAAACCATCTATCGGTGTTGGAATTGTCGGCTACGGGGCCTACGTGCCGCGCTACCGGTTGCCAGCATCCGAAGTCGCCCGGGTGTGGAAGGGCGGTGAAGGTGGATTACCGATTACCGAAAAGTCAGTCCCGGGCCTGGACGAGGATACGCTGACCATCGCACTCGAGGCGGCACGCAATGCCTTGGCTCGAGCACAGATCGACCCGCAACAGATCGGCGCGGTGTGGGTAGGCAGTGAGAGCCCGCCTTACGCCGTCAAGCCGACCAGCACCATCCTGGCCGAAGCCATCGGCGCGACGCCGTATACGGAGGCCGCCGATTGGCAGTTTGCCTGCAAAGCCGGCACCGAGGCCATTCAGGCCGGTATCGGGTTTGTCGCCAGTGGTATGGCCGAATACGTGCTCAGCATCGGCGCCGACACGGCCCAAGGGCGCCCGGGAGACGCCCTGGAGTTTACCGCCGCCGCCGGTGGGGCGGCCTATTTGATCGGCAAAGCCGAGAACAGCCTGGCGACGGTCGAAGCCAGCCTGTCCTACGTGACCGATACGCCCGATTTCTGGCGCCGGCCGTACATGCATTACCCCAGTCACGGGCAGCGCTTCACGGGCGAACCGGCCTACTTCCATCACACTCTGGCGGCTGCCAGAGCGTTGCTGGAAGAGACCGGCATGCAGGCCGGCGACTTCCAGTATGCCGTCTTCCACCAGCCCAACGCCAAGTTTCCGCAACGAGCGGCCAGGACGTTGGGCTTCAAGCCGGAGCAATGGCAAACCGGTCTCTTGAGTCCGGTCGTGGGCAATAGCTATGCCGGTGCTTCCATTTTGGGGTTGACGGCCATTCTGGACGAGGCCAAGCCTGGCGATACGATCCTGGCCGTCTCATTCGGCTCGGGTGCCGGCAGCGATGCCTTCATTATTAAGGTCACCGACCTGATCCGCGAACGACAGGATCGGGCACCGAAGACCAGCGATTACATCGCCCGTAGGGTGGAGATCGATTACGCCACCTACGTGCGTTATCGCAAAAAGTTGAGAATGCACTGATTTTTGCAGTTCCGCATCGCCGCCAGAAAACAAGGTCTGGCCGGCGCGGTGGAATGGTATGTTAGGAGTTTTTGTATGCGAGACGTCAGCATCATAGGCATCGGCCAGACGCCGGTAGGCGAGCACTGGGAGCGTAGTCTGCGTCACCTGGCCTACGACGCGCTGGCAGCGGCTATGAAGGATGCTGGTTTGGAGACCGTCGACGCGCTGTTCGTCGGCAATATGTTGTCCGGTGAGATCAGCCAACAGTCGCACCTGGGTGCGTTGATCGCCGATTTTTCCGGCCTGCGCGGCGTCGAGGCCGTCAAAGTGGAAGCCGCCTGCGCCTCGGGCGCGGCGTCCGTACGCGCCGGCTATATGGCGGTGGCCAGCGGCATTCACGACGTCGTCGTCTGTGTGGGCATAGAGAAAATGACGGATGACGTCGGCAGCCGGTTGACAACGGCTTTGGCCCAGGCAGCCGATACGGAATATGAAGGTACGCACGGTATCAGTTTCGTGGCTTTGAACGCACTGCTGATGCGTCGTTATATGTACGAATACGGGGTGCGGCACGAGGATTTCGCCGGTTTTGCCATCAATTCCCACGCCAACGCGGTCGGCAATCCCAACGCGATGTTCCGCAAGCCGATCACCCCCGAAGCGTTCAAGAAAGCGGCCATGATCGCCGATCCGATCAATTTGCTCGACTCTTCGCCCATGGCCGACGGAGCGGCAGCCGTTGTGTTGTGCGCCACCGACCGGGCACGTGAGTTCAGCGACAAGGCGGTGCGCATCACCGGCAGCGCCGTGGCTACGGACAGTTTGAGCCTGCACGACCGGCGCGACCCAACCTGGTTGATGGCCAGCGAAATTTCGGCCCGGCGGGCTTATATGCAGGCCGGCGTGGGGCCGCAAGACATCGACCTGTTCGAAGTGCACGATGCCTTCACGGTAATGGCCGCTCTGAGCCTGGAAGCCACCGGTTTCGCCGAGCGTGGAAAAGGTTGGCAACTGGCAAGCAACGGGGATATCCGCCCCGACGGCCGTATCCCTATCAGCACGATGGGCGGGTTGAAAGCCCGCGGGCACCCGGTAGGTGCCACGGGCGTATACCAGATTGTGGAAGCAGCCCAGCAACTGCGGGGCGAGGCCGGCAGTTGCCAGATTTCCAACGCTCGGATAGCTATGGCACAAAACATTGGCGGCAGCGGCGCCACGATTATCACGCACATCCTGGAAGGATAATGAGCCGCCAGTCTGTCTAGAGAAAACCGGCCAACGGCGCCGGTTTCCAGGCCACGGTTTGTTTTTTGATTAATGATGTAACCGCTTAACCGAGGGTTAAGTAAATATGTTTAGGAGGCACAAGATGGGTATTGCACCTAATTGGAGACTGAGAAAGCAGCGCTACGCACTGGTGGGTGAGGTTTGCCCCGAGTGCGGCAACAAGATCTTCCCGCCCAGGGACGTCTGCCCTCACTGTTCGGAGGACGCCCGCGTCCCTTTTCAGTTCAGCGGGAGAGGCGAGATCTTCTCGCACACTACGATTTACAGTCCGCCTGCGGGGTTTGAGGAATACACGCCCTATACGGTCGCCCTGGTAAAACTGGAGGAAGGTCCTATCGTCACCGCCCAGATCACGGATGTGGAACCGGAAAACGTCCAGATCGGACAGAAGGTAGAGATGGTCACCCGCAAAATCCGGGAAGACGGAGCGGAAGGTCTGATCACCTACGGCTATAAGTTCCGCCCGGTTTTGAAGGTCGCCTAACCGCTTATCGGCCAACGATATTCGATGATTCCCGGCGAACCAGAGCAACGTTGTGCTGTGATTCGCCTCGTAGCGGGGCCCTGAGCCGGACTGCGCCAGCACCCGGCTCGGGGTTCTGTGTTTGAGACAACCAGCCGTTTACGCCTCCCATTAAGAAGCACGTAGAATCAGGTAGTTTTTTTGTTTTTGTGAGTGGAAGACCTTCCACTCACAAAAACAAAAAAGATAAAAACCGGCTACCGGCTCACCTGGTTTTCTACCAAGAAAATGGACACACCCCCTCTCATACGCCAGAGCGCACACTCGCAATCGCCTCTAACATAAATCTAACGTCCATCTAACCTGACTCTAATAGACGTCCCTTAAAATAGGGTCAAGTGAGTAACTAGAAGAGTATATCCTTGCGTGGAGATGTTGTATGCGTTGCGCCAATTGTAACATCAGTTTTGCTTGGCGACCGACGGTGGTGAATGGCAAAGCCTATTGCTGTCCCGGTTGTGCCAACGGTGGACCGTGTACGTGTGATTACGCACACCTGCCACAGTGGTGGGAAACGCGACCGATCACAATACGTTGCTCACAAAGCATAACACTGAATCATACCGTGAAGATCGATAATCAGGAGGAATACGATGGGAAAAATCATAGGCATTGACCTGGGAACCACCAACAGTGTTACAGCGGTTATGGAGGGCGGAGACCCGACCGTGATCCCCACTGCAGAAGGTGGCCGGCTATGCCCGTCGGTGGTAGCGTTCTCCAAGAACGGGGAACGCATCGTGGGTCAAACCGCCAAGCGACAGGCAGTAGTCAACCCGGACAATACACTCTACTCGGTGAAGCGCCTGATTGGCCGGCGCTATGAGGAAACCGAAATTGAGCGCAAAATGCTGTCTTACGAGGTCGTTGAGGGCCCGAGTGGCGACGCCCGGATCAAGGTGCCGGTCACAGGCAAGACCTACACGCCTCAGGAGATCAGTTCGATGCTGCTGGCCAAGATGAAAGCTGACGCCGAAGCCTATTTGGGCGAACCGGTGACGCAGGCCGTCATTACGGTGCCGGCCTATTTCAACGACAGCCAGCGCCAGGCGACCAAGGATGCCGGCAAGATCGCCGGTCTGGAAGTT
>CAZHBM010000215.1:0-6885 GCA_964529945.1 uncultured Anaerolineales bacterium
GCTCTGCGCGGCGGATATGTGAACGTGCTGATAACTGACGACCAGGCAGCTCAGAAGGTGTTGGCCTTGAATGAAGTATCGTAGGCTATGGCGGTGGGTTTGACGGTACGAGATTCCCCTATTCGAATTAGCAGCAGTTCCCGAATGGACCATCACCGCCCGGGTCATGAACGGTTGTCAAATGTCCCCATTCCCCGACACACTCTGGAATCAAGTCCAGAGTCTTGAATTCACTGAATAAACGACGTGAAGATAACATTGACAGTCGGCTCCAAAGAGAATCCCGCGAGAATATGTAATTCAGATGCAGGCACCTCCACGAATGCGTTCTACATAGCCATCTCTTTGAGCTGACTGTGCAGAGGAATTCCGCATAAGTAGCAGTTGAACGCTATGATTCTAAAGGAGATTGACAAGATGGCCGGCAGTATAAAAGATTGCACACAGTTGAACAACGGGCTCAACATGCCCTGGTTGGGGTTTGGCGTTTTCAGGGTTCGCGAAGGTCAAGAAGTGGAACACGCGGTTAGGGATGCCTTGAGACTCGGCTATCGCAGTATTGATACGGCGGCCGCGTATGGCAATGAACGCGGCGTCGGCAAAGCCATCCGAGAGAGCGGCATCCCGCGCGCGGATATTTTTTTGACCACCAAAGTGTGGAATGATGACCAGCGTGCGAAGCGAACACCGGCGGCATTTCAAGAAAGCCTGGAACGATTGGATACCGAGTATGTGGATTTGTACCTGATCCATTGGCCCGTGAAGGGTTGTTATCAAGAGACGTGGCGGGCGATGGAAAAGATTTATCAAAGCGGCCGCGCCAAAGCCATTGGCGTCAGCAATTTTCTGATACATCATCTTGAAGATGTCTTGCGGGACAGCCAGATAGTTCCCAGCGTGAATCAGGTGGAGTTCCATCCATTACTTGTCCAACCCGAACTATTGAGATTTTGTAAAAGCCAGAAGATTCAGGTGGAAGCCTGGAGTCCGTTGATGCAGGGGCGGATTGTTACTCAACGATCCGTTCAAGAACTGGCGGAAAAATATGACAAGACCCCGGCGCAGATTGTTCTTCGCTGGGACCTGCAGCACGAAGTGATTACGATTCCCAAATCAATCCACCCCAACCGTATCGCCGAGAACGCTCAGATCTTCGACTTTGAGCTTTCACAGGCGGACATGAATGTCTTGGATGCGCTGGATGTTGGCAAACGCGTTGGGCCAGATCCGGATAACTTCCATTTTTGAGTGCACCATTTCAGTTCGCAAACACAAACGCGACCGGAGACCGGCCTTTGTCATCACGCGTATGATCTGAGGGCAGGCTCTGCGCGCCCCGATCACGTTGCCGGTGAGTTGATCAGGTGGGCACCGAAGACCCTGTCCCCAGATGGATTTGGGTATTTCGTGGTCGTCATAGGGCGAGAAAATCGGTCCGGGTTTTCGCCAAAACCTGCTCTTCGCCTCCCCGCCCAAATGACTTTCAGTTCCCGATTGGTCCTCTTGATTCTGTTTGAGTTGTACCTGCAGTGCCGAAAATACTGAACCAGGCTGCGCCGGCTGTAGAAGCCAACCAAGGAGCGGATTCCTCGAAAATGCAGGTGGTGTCCACGCCTATTGGTTCCAGCGGTTACGCATCAGAATGAAAACTACTTGTGTGTACTGGTCACACAAGTGTGGTGGTTGCGGCCTGCAATCACTCCGCTGAACAAACGGATCCCGGCGCTGCTTGCAGGAGGGGGAGGAATATGCAAGCGTGCGAACGATTTGGAGCGGCGTGAAATCGTAGGGCTGATCTTCGAGGTCGTGTATGTCGACCCGGCGCCGCAAGAGGTTTCGGGGCCGGTAGCCGAAACGGCGTTTGAACCGCTATTCCGCCCCGCGGACAAGAAAAGAAGGCCTCACACAAGCGTGTGAGGCCGGAAAGAAGAGGTGCCTGGAGCGGGAGCGACGGGGATGGCACCCTCTTCAAGTATACGACGAAGTCTGAGCAGTAGGAGCTTGTGAGCACTTCGACTCGGCCCAAATGGTGACCCGTGCCTTGCGGGTTTGCTGCCCGGGATCCTTCCGCCCAACGCCCGACGTTGAGCCGCCTGGCCAGCCCAAGGTTAGTCTCGCGCCGGTTTTAACACCCGGGCTGGCCGAGTCGGCTTCAGCGAGTTGTCAGGCTTCCCAATGCCTACCTTGCCACGATCTGGCACCGGAGACTGTATCGCTTCGTCCCATCTGCAGATCCTGTGGCGATGACTGCTCGAGGTGCGGCCGGCGATGGTCAGACGTTCCTGGCTGCCCTATGACACCGACGACGGACGATCCACTTGCGTTTGACCATCGTCTCCGCGCTGCAACTTATTTCAGCGCAGAGCTAGCGGGCGATAGACCTCTATCTCCTAGACCTTCAATATGAAGGAAAACTCGTCGGTGAACAACGGCGTCTCGGAAGCATTGTCGTCCACTGTATAGAACTTGATCTTCATGCTTAGATCGTCCACATCCATCACCAGCGACCAGACCGTGCGTAGCGGCAATGGAAGAAACACCCCTTCGGATGCGTCATTGACAAAGCCATATACCAGACTCATCGCATACAACCCGTCGTCGGGCGTGTACTTGTGAAACGCTGATGCCTGCAGATAATAATGCAGCCGCATGTAGCGATAGAAGGTATCGTACGGTCTCGTCGGGTCGATCGGGGGGAATGTGTCGATGGTGGGATAATGGTAGGCCGAATGGTTTGTCATAATGTGCGGACCTGAAGCAGTCGGCAGTATGAAGCGAGGCGTAAGATCCACCTCGGAGAACTCCACGATCATCGAATTGCCGTTGCGGTCGCCGATCAGGAAATGCATACCGTCCATCGGGAAGTAGACCTTGAGACCGGAAATCAACGCTTTGGCCTCATCTACGGTTCGCGCCCCTTCGAGTATGGCCCTGGCCATTTGCAGGTAGTTCAGGCCGTCCTGCTTCTGCATATCTTGCATGGGTACGACCTTGCCGGCAAGGTTCTGGTCTACAAGCCCGCTGATGCTCAGGCCATGCTCGTTGAAGCCGTCATAGACACCATTCAACAGGTCAAAGGTGCCGACCACGAGCGACGCATATCCTCCATCTTGCGGATATGTCTCCAAAACGAAATTACGGGAGAACAGCTTGTTCCCTTTTCCGGGATGTCCCGGCTGCATCAACTCATTCACGTCGACCGTGTAGAATTCCATGTTGCGGGCCTGGAACGAATGGCCGTTCGAGGTTACCGTCTTGGGGAAGAAGATGGTGGAGCAGTTGACCGGCTGTAGGTCGTACCAGAGAGAGCTGCTGTCGTGCGGGTCGTCGACACCCCAGCCATAGTAGGCAGCGATCCCTTTCTGGCGCTCGGCCAAAGCCGGTAAATGCTGCTGGATGTAGCCATTTCTGTCGTTCTTGTGCTGCTGTGAATCGAAGGGGAGGGGCTGTGCCTGGTAGTACTCGTGGGAAAGCTGGGCAATCGCCCGGCCGATCTCCTGATTGGTGCCGCGCAGCATGATGTGCCTGACCTCCTGGTAGCTCTGGCCGGCAGACTTGGCGAGGATCACCCGATTCGTGACCGCCGCAGAAGAAGCGCCGCGAGGGATGGGGCCGCCGCAGGCGCGCAGCATCAATGTCGGGAAACCGAACAGAAGCCGGGCAACAATGCGTCTTGACACAGTTTAGCCTCCTTGACTTTTTGATGGTACTGCTCAGCCCGCCGTCCCTCGACTACGTTCAGGCCAGATTTTCGAAGCACGGTTTGTGCGTCGAAAATCTCATATTCGCACAGCGGCGATTCCTCGCTTGACTCGAATTGACAGTGGGCGGAGTAGTCACTCTTGTCCTTTATGCTTTGCCAGCAACGCGAGAATTTGATGGTTGCGCGGTCGTGCCTAACTCACCGCGCTCGCAGCACTCGCAGCTAAGGATTCTCGTCCGTAATAATCAAGATGGACCACCTTTCATAATAATGGGAAAGAAGTAGGTCGCCCCCGGTTCAGGGCCGCCCCCGGCGGCGTGCCAGTAACCCGCTGCCAGGGAGACGTTCTCCGCGGATGACGAGCCAACGAACGGCTGTCCCAGGGTGTCGTTGAAGGCCACGCTGCCGTTGCCGGTCGGCCCTCCCCCGCTGGCAATGACCCACCAATGGCTGACCGCGGCGCCGCCTTGCGCCAGGGCTGCCACCGCACTGAAGGCCAGCAGCAAACCCATCAACAGTATTATCGAGATTGCCACATTACGCTTGTTCATTTCAGTCTCCTGCCTGTCCTCGCGGCTGCCCATCATGGCATCGTTGTCTCCGAGGTGCGCATTGTGGCCACCCAGTGGATGGTCCGGCCGGCAACGCCGCCGACGCGGATGCGCAAGGCATCGTTGCTGGCATCGATGATGACGTTCCAGGCCGCGTCATCCTCAATACTCATAAGTTCGACAACGCTGCCGATCAACGCTGTGCCGCCGGCGGCACTGTGCTTGATGCCGCCGACGTACTGGTAGGAAGCCGCGTCGCCGTTGTCCGCCGCGGCGGTGATCAGGATGTCGAAGGTCATAGTGCGGCTCACGGGCAGGGTGATCCACGCGTTGTTGCCGCCGTTGGGGCCCAACCGAACCAGGGAGGAGCTGTCGGTCGTCCCTCGCAGCACATACAGCGAGGTCTGGGCGCTGCCGCGCTCATCGGCAAAGCCGCCGCTGGCATAGGCCATCTCGCCGTAGTGCGTTGCTGCCGCCTGGTAGCCGCCGGGTATGGTGGTGTAGTTAGCGCTGGTGTCGTTGCCTTGCCCGCCGCTGATCGTGCTTCTGTTTCCCTCAGCGACATGATACCCGCCGCCACTGATTACCGTCATTTCTCCGGTGATGACATTGCCGTATCCCCCACCGATGAAAGAGTATTTTTCCCAAATTTTGTTCGAATCGCCGTTGCCAATAAAACCGAACCAGTCGTGAGTCTCATTGGTCTCCCCGGCGACGATGGCCGAACGGAAGCCAAGCGCTTTGTTTAGATAGCCATTGCCGATGAAACTGAACTGACCACCGGCTGTGTTACTGTTCCCGCCGACAATGGCTGCATAGCCGGTCATTACCTCGGTGACGTTGAATTGGCCGCTGCCGATGAAGGAGCGTGATCCGTTGGCTGTATTCCTGTCACCGCCAACGACAACGCCGAGATCGGCCACTTCGCTGACGACGTTGCCAAACCCGCCGCCGATCAGCGACTCTCGACCTTTGGCGCTGTTGCCGTGGCCACCAACCACCACCCCGAAGTCGATGCCACTGGATGGTCCCTCATCATAGCCGACCTTGTTATTCTGCCCGCCACCCACTACACCAAAGTTGCCGATGACCCGGTTGACCGCATCACTGTTGCCGCCGCCGCCAATCACAGCGCCTTGCGTACCACTGGCGACATAGTTGCCTGAGTATCCCCCAATGACGTTGGGTGTGCCGGTGGTGGGCTCCAGGCGCAGGGCGCGGGCATCATTCACTCTCAGTTCCAGCGCCTGATTGTCGGACGTGCCCAGGTAGTTCGTGCCCGGCGTGGTGCCGGCGTTGCCGGTCAGGCTCCAGGCGGTGGCGGTAATGGGACTGACGCTGCCGCACTGCCACTGGCTAGAACTCGCGTTCCATTCGGCCAATTGGCCGTCGGTGCAGCTCAACCCACCCAGGGTCAGGTAATAGGCGGCAGCCTGCCCGTTCAGGGCGCCGGCGTTCTTGGCCTCCTCGGCCTGCAGCGCATAGGGCACGGCAGCGATGCGCCGGTCCGGGCTGAGCTGAACGAAACCGCTGCCACTACTGCTGAACCATACCCGCAGGTAGCGCTCTGTGCCGCTGAAAACGTCGCCGCTCAGGGCGGTCATATTGGTCAGCGAGGTGTCGCCTAGCAGTACGTTGAACAGGCCCTGGTTGACCGCCAGTTGGACGGCATTCGTCGGCTGCCCGCCGCCGGTGGCGCTGCCGTCGTTGGACCAATAGGTGGCGTCGCCGGCCGCGTTCACCACCGAGAATTTGAAGTAGCCGGTGCCGGTGTAGGGAACGCTGTCCACCAAAACCTGTCCCTGATAGCTGATCATGGCAGGCGCACCGTCCTGTAGGAGCGGTCGCGCTGGAGGGCTGGCCTTGGCCAGGCCGGCAAACAATAACAGGAGCAGCAGTACTGGTGCAGTGATCATCAAAAGAACAGCTAGAGGGCGTTTCATGTTTGATCTCCTTTGTGGTTTTGTTTATGGAGGAATCAAATGACCCATTTTTCCGGGTGGCCACGAGGGTATCCCCCCGGGGAACTTTTGATAATTCAAGTCTTGTAAAGTTGACATAACTGAAACAGTTCGTATGATCTGATCCACCCAATCTGCCATCAAACGAGCCGCTGATGAAGATCGATCACTTCTCTCTGGTCCTACTGTTTCTGTTCTTGCTGTGGCTGCCGTACCGAAAACACCGATCCAGGCTGTGCTGTCTGTGGAAACGTACCAAAGATCGGGCACCCCGCAAATGGAAACCGAAAACCCCGCGTGATTATGCTTGCTGTCAAGCCGATGTATCACTGGTACCTGTTCTGATCCCAATGCTGTAGCGCCACGGTCTGCACGCAAAAGGAAAAGCGGGTGTAAGAAAAGAATTGATACCGGCGGATATGGCTGTCCCCATCCAAGGTGTGACTATTTCGGCATCACGGATGCTGACATCCACGCACTGGTGGGGTGCGGCTGGATTGGCCAAACCCCCACCATCCGCCGACTGCGTTGCCAGGCCTGCCGCAAGACCTTCACAGTGCGGAAAGGCACCTCCTATACTACCCTAAAACGGCTCCCCGGCAAGTGGAGATGGTACTGTGGTTTCTGGCGGCAGGGCTGGACCAGGCGGTGATGATCCGGTTCACGGGAC
>CAZHBM010000216.1:0-1283 GCA_964529945.1 uncultured Anaerolineales bacterium
GACCACACGTTTTTGGGACTGCATCCGCAGGTGGCCGTGCTCACGGTGCTGGAGTGGGACCATCCTGACTGCTACCCCACGCTGGACTCGATGATGGATGCTTTCGAGCAGTTTGTGGCCAATGTACCGGCCGGTGGGTTGGTGGTGGCCTGCGGTGACGATCCGGGCATCCGCCAACTGCTGCAGAACAGTCACGAGAAGGGATTGCTGAAGGCGCCGGTGGTTACATATGGATTCGAAGCTGGCAACACGTGGATGGCGGAGAAACAACACGTGAACGATCAGGGCGGTTACGATTTTGTGATGATCGGACCGGCAGGTGAAGATGCGCCCGACCGTCCAACCAGGCTGGCGGTATCGCTGGCGGTGCCCGGCACGCACAATATCAAGAATGCCATGGCCTGCCTGGTCGCAACGGACTGGTTGGGCGCGGCCGGTGAACGAGCTGCTGCCGCGCTGGCGCGGTTTGAGGGTGTCGAGCGCCGTTTCGAGATCAAGGGAGAGGCAGCCGGTATCCTGGTAGTCGATGATTATGCCCATCATCCTACCGAAATCCGGGCCGTACTGAGCGCGGCCCGCAGCCGCTATCCCGAACGCGAGCTGTGGGTTGTATTCCAACCGCATACCTTTTCGAGAACGCGCGCCCTATTGGATGACTTCGCCGGTGCTTTTGCCCTGGCCGACCACGTCCTGATCGTAGATATTTTCGCATCCCGCGAAGTAAGTGATGGTTCGCTGACCAGCGATCACCTGGTGGACCATATGCTGCATGCAGACGCCCGCTATATGGGCGGCTTCGATGAGACGGTCGACTATCTGGCCTCGCGGCTGGCCCCGGGCGCGGTCCTGCTGACCTTAGGCGCCGGTGATAGTTATCGCGTTGGCGAGATGGTCCTGGAGCGGCTGGCCGGGGCGACAGCACCTGAAGCCCGCCGCACGGCGGGCGCTGGGCAGGCGGCAGGACCAATTCAGGCTTTGGCCGAGGAGTTGGCCGGCTTGGAGAACCTGTCGATCCGGTTAAATGAGCCGCTGTCCAAACACACCACCCTGGGAGTGGGCGGGCCGGCCGATTTGTGGCTGACGGTCACTTCCGTCGATGAACTGGTGGCTTGTCTCTTGGCCGCCCGGCGCCGGCGGGTTCCGGTTGTACTTCTGGGCAGCGGGTCCAATCTGCTGGTCAGCGACAACGGCATCCGCGGATTGGTGATTCAGAACCGCTGTCGCAACTTTGTTTTAGATCGGGAAACTACCACGGTCACCGCCGACGCCGGTACCAACCTGGC
>CAZHBM010000216.1:1293-6876 GCA_964529945.1 uncultured Anaerolineales bacterium
CTGGCGGCTCTGGCGCGCCAGGCAGCACGCCAGGGGCTGGGCGGCCTGGAATGGGCGACCAGTATTCCGGGCAGCGTAGGCGGTGCGGTGGTCAACAACGCCGGTGCCAACGATGCCTCTATGGCCGACACGTTGGTTCGCGCCGAGATGTTGGCACCTGATGGTGAGCGCCGCTGGGAAGCATGCGAGTGGTTCAATTATGATTATCGCACCAGTCGTCTGAAAGGCCAGTCACCAACTGAGGCCTATACGGTTCTGCAGGCGGTTTTTCGGCTGCACCCCGAATCACAGGCGGCTATCGATGCGCGGATAAGTGATTTCGTCACCCGCCGGCGCGCCAGTCAACCGGGCGGGGCCAGCGCGGGCAGCGTCTTCGCCAACCCCCCAGATGACTATGCCGGACGCCTTATCGAAGCCGCCGGCCTCAAGGGAATGCAGACTGGTGGGGCCCAAATATCGACTGTTCACGCCAACTTCTTCATCAATGTGGGCCATGCCAAAGCGGCCGATTTCAAGGCACTGATTGACCTGGCCAAAGAGCAGGTGAAGAGCAAGTTTGGCGTCGAGTTACGGCTGGAAATACAACTACTTGGAGATTGGAGTTAAGCGGCCAATGTCTCAGGCTGAGGGAGCTGAGCGCGAGAAAATTACCGTCGGCATTCTATTTGGCGGACGGTCCGGAGAGCACGAGGTCAGCCTGACCTCGGCGCAGGGAATTATGCGCGCCATCGACAAGGACAAATATCGGGTTGTGCCCATCGGCATCACCAAAGAAGGGCTGTGGATAACCGGCGGTGACCCGTTGGTTACACTGACGACGGGCAAGGGCTGGGAAAGGATCACGCCGCTGGTAACGCCGCTGGATACCTGCCGCCCGGAAGAAGAACACGCGGTTGAGGCAGGACTTTTCCGCCTCCAGGACCTGGACGTTATCTTCCCTGTGCTACATGGCCCCTACGGCGAGGATGGGACCGTACAGGGCCTTCTGGAACTGCTGTCCATCCCCTTTGTTGGCGCCGGCGTAACCGCCAGTGCCGTCGGTATGGACAAAGTCATCTGCAAAGCAGTGCTGTCGGAGGCAGGTCTGCCGGTTCTGCCCTACCGGGCCTACCGATACCTGGATTGGGAAGCTGGGTGCGACACGGTACGCTTCGACTGCGAAAGTAATCTGCAATACCCTATGTTTGTGAAGCCGGCCAATATGGGGTCGAGCGTTGGTATCAGTAAGGTGAAGAATGTAGATCAATTGATGGCCGGCATAAGGGAGGCTTTTCGCTTCGACCGCAAAATATTGGTCGAGCAAGGTATTGATGGTCGAGAAATTGAGATCAGCGTGTTGGGCAACGATGAACCCATCGTCTCTCTGCCGGGCGAGATCATCCCTTCTCGAGAGTTCTATAGCTACGCGGCCAAGTACCTGGATGATACTTCTGAACTGCTGATCCCGGCGCCCATTTCCGCCGAACAGGTCCAATTGATCCAAAAGCTGGCCCTCGAGAGTTATCGGGCAATTGACTGCGCCGGTATGGCCCGGGTCGACTTTTTGATCGACCGGGCGAGCGGCGACGTCTGGCTCAACGAGCTGAATACCATCCCCGGCTTCACGCCCATCAGCATGTATCCGAAGCTGTGGGAGGCCAGTGGCATAGGCTATTCGGACTTAATCGACCGGCTGATCGAGCTTGGCCTGCAACGACATCGAGAGCGTAGCCGGTTGCTGACTTCGTTTGACACGTCGTTAGCCACCTAGGAGATAGCTGAAACGATGACAGCGCGTTCACGCAGTGGCCGTCGTTCACAACGGCGCCTTGGAAAAGAATATCAGACCGGGCTACAGTCGCCACAGTTGAAAGCCGTGCCGTTGTTGAAACGAGGCCGGCTGGCCCGGATCGTGGCGGTCCTTCTGTTGTTGCTGTTTGGTTACGGCGTCTATTCGGTGTTTACTTCATCGGCTTTCTTCATTTACGAGCCGGACGTCACCATCAAGGGCAACATCGTGGTACCGGCCAGCGAAATCTACCAGGCGAGTGGCCTGGAGCAGATGAGCATCTTTTGGGTAAACCCGGCGTCGGTCTCCGAGCGGATCGAGGCCTTGCCCAACATCAAGGCGGCCGCGGTCAGCACCCGGCTGCCGGCGCACGTGTCGATCACCGTTGAGGAACGCCTGCCGGCGTTGATCTGGCAGACGGGCCACCAGACTTGGTGGGTGGATGCAGAGGGCACGATTATCCTGCCGCGCGGAAGCCTGCCGGATGCGTTGACGGTTGTCGACACCGACGGCAAGCCTGTTGAATTGGGGCAACGCCTGGACACGGATATATTGGTGACCGTGCGGGAGTTGCACCAACTCTTGCCGGAGTTGTCCGTGATGCAATACGCCCGGGAAACAGGCATTGGGTTCACGACGCCGGATGGTTGGCCGGTCTATCTGGGGGTGGGCGATCAGGACGTGCAGGCCAAGCTGACCGTTCTTGTGTCGTTGCGCAGAGAATTGTTGGCCCAGGGTATCGAGCCACAGTTCATCAACGTGCAATACGTGGAGAGTCCCTACTACCGCTGACAGACGGGCGCAAAATGTAGACATACTATATATTGTATAGAATCTCTTGTCAAACACAACATATTGTGGTAAACTGAGTAATAATTGCACTTTGGCGACGGAGGCTTGGTTGACGTCCAGGGGAGGTTGGGTGTGGATCGGACGATCGCTTGCATAGATGTTGGCACAACCAAAATATGCACCCTGATCTGCGAGACTGATACCGATGTAGAAGGCAGCATCCGTATTATCGGTGTTGGAGTTGTCCCCTCGCGCGGGATCAGGAAGGGCGTGGTCGTCAACGTTCAGGAAGCCACCGAAGCCATCACGGCCTCCGTGGAGAAAGCCGAACGCCTCTCCGGAGAGCAGATCGAGAGTGCCTACGTCGGCCTGGCCGGTGCCCACGTATCTTCCATCAATTCCCGCGGAGCGGTGGCTATCAACCGTGGCGAGCGCGGCGTGCAGCCGGTTGACATCGAACGGGCGCTGGATGCAGCCCGAGCCATGCCCATCCCCCACAATCGCAAAATCCTGCACGCCATTCCGCGCAGCTACACGTTGGATGGCGACGACGGCGTTCGGGATCCGCTCGGTATGCAGGCTTACAAACTCGAGGTCGAGGCCCATATCATCACCGGCGCCACCACCTCGATCCACAACTTGGTCAAATGTGTCCAGAACACCGGTGTGGGCGTCGAGGCGATGGTCTTGGAGCCGTTGGCTTCGGGGGAGGCAGTCCTGACCGAGGTTGAACGTGAAATGGGCGTCGTGCTGGCAGACATCGGCGGCGGGACGACTGATATCGCCATATTTATTGAGGGAAGCATTTGGCACACGTCGGTCCTGCCGACCGGCGGCGAGCATATCACGCACGACATCGCCATTGGATTGAGAACGCCGGTGACCACGGCGGAAGAATTGAAGATCAAATACGGCAACGCCCATTCCAATAACGTGCGTCCCGATGAGACGGTCGACGTCGTCTCATTCGGTGAAGGCGGTCATCAACAAATCTCTCGGCCGTTCCTCACTCAGATCATTGAAGCCCGGGTAGAGGAGATTTTTGAACTAATCCGGCGAGAAATCAAACGCTCCGGCTACGACGGCTTGCTGCCGGCCGGCATCGTGCTTTGCGGCGGAACGGCAGATTTGGCCGGCATCCGCGATGTGGCCAGAGAGGTTATGGACCTGCCGGTGCGCATCGGCACGCCTCACGACCTGCACGGCCTGGTAGATGTGCTGGCCAGCCCGGCCTATGCCACCAGTGTCGGCTTGCTGCAATGGGGGCTGCGCCGCGACCTGGCCCGTGCCCGCCGCAGCCGTCACGAGGAGCGTCCGCGGCTACCCGGTATTTTGAAAGCGTTCCTTCCCGATCGACAGAATTAGGTGAGGATGGACTCTGTGCAGCCTTGGAAAGCTAGCGATCGATAAATGATCCGCTTGGAGTGAATTGGCGGAAAGGGAGACAGAAAGATGCAGTATGAACATTTCGTAGCCGAGCCGGAAAATTTCGCTCAAATCAAAGTGATTGGAGTCGGCGGTGGCGGTTCGAATGCTGTTAATCGAATGATCGCCGAAGGGCTGCGCGGCGTCGACTTTATCGCCGTGAACACGGATGCCCAGGCCTTGCTGATGAGCGAGGCGTCCCAACGGGTCCGCATTGGCGACAAACTAACCCGCGGCCTGGGCGCCGGCGGCAAATCCGAAATCGGCCAAAATGCCGCCGAGGAGTCTGCCGAAGACCTGCGCGAGATTGTTACCGGGGCCGACATGGTGTTCGTTACCTGCGGTATGGGCGGTGGCACCGGCACCGGCGCGTCGCCGATCATTGCCGGCCTGGCCAAAAGTGTTGGCGCCCTGACAATTGGCGTGGTTACCAAGCCGTTTACATTCGAAGGCAGCCGGCGCCTGGCCGTGGCCGATGAAGGCATCGAGCGGCTTAAAGAGAACGTGGACACACTGATCGTCATTCCCAACGATCGCTTGTTGGAGCTGGTCGACAAAAAAGTGTCGATGACGGAAGCCTTTCGGGTGGCCGACGACGTATTGCGTCAGGGCATCCAGGGCATTTCGGAACTCATCACCGTGCCCGGCCTGATCAATCTCGACTTTGCCGACGTACGCTCGATCATGAGCGAGGGCGGTTCAGCTTTGATGGCGGTCGGCACCTCCAATGGCGAGAACCGCGCCGCAGATGCTGCCCATACGGCGATTGCCAGTTCTCTGCTCGACGTGACCATCGACGGCGCACGGGGCATCCTGTTCAACGTGACCGGTAGCAACAACCTGAGCCTGTTTGAGGTTAACGAGGCCGCCGAAATCATCCGCGCCAAGGCTCACCCTGAAGCCAACATCATCTTTGGTGCGGTTATCGACGACAGTATGGACGACAGCATCCGTATCACCGTGATCGCCACCGGCTTCAATGCCGCCGGTCAGCGCCGACCGCAACAAGCCGCCGGCAGAAAAACCATCGAGTTTCCCGGCCAGCACATCGAACACGACCAGGACGACCTGGATATTCCGGCCTTTTTGCGGCGACAGCGCTAAACAGGTTATTTTCTCTCGGACGTAGAGGAAGCCGAGACTTTCAATAGATCTTCCCTCCGCCTCGCGATCGGGCAAAAGATCGCTACCGCATCCCCACTTGCCCCTGGCTGTGAGAACAGCCAGGGGCAAACACGTTTTTTATCCAAGGACGTTACTACCGAAGACGTGAGCCCGGTGGAAACGCAGGTTATGAACAGCCTACCACCTGGAAAAAGGCATCAAGCGTGGGTTTGAGGGTAAGTGCACGGATTGCGCCGGTGAACGACAGCGCCGGCAAATTCCGCACCTGACGTGCCGCGGGCTATGATTATGATTGGATTGGGCGTGGGTTTCGCCCGGATTGCAGGCCATTGGCGCAGACGCTCTGCGGGTGACAGGTCCTGACCTGCCACCCGGCGCCCTTGGCTGCAGTCGGTACTACTGGTTGTTTGTAGGCGTCTCTTGAGTTTCGACTTGAGGCGTTGCTTCTTCGTCTTCCTGGTCATCCCCCCAAC
>CAZHBM010000217.1:0-6868 GCA_964529945.1 uncultured Anaerolineales bacterium
TGACTGGCCACAGTCGCCACAACGGCGATAAGGACCGAAATCAGAATCACCGAATACGATGATCCGGCCGACGTCAACATTACCGCCAAACCAACTACTATCAAAACCAACCAGCCGCCCAAATGGGGTTTGGCCGTCGAAACCGGGCGGGTCAGCACAGCGTCAAGGGCGGAAAAAATACCCACAGAAAAAGCCAGGCTGCCCAACGCGACCCCAATTTCCGGGTTGACGGTTCGCGAAAAGAAAACTGCGATGGGAGAAATGGCGATCAGGGCGGAAGCAGCCAGGGAACCGCTGCACCCAAGTTGGCGTCGCAGCCCAAGTGGCAGCAGGATCATAGCGGAACCCATAATCGCCGGCCCCAGGCGAGCCGTGAAGTCCGAGACTCCCAACAACCAGAAGGAGACAAGCGACAGGGTGGTTACCAGCGGGCTGTACGGAAACACCCCCAGGATCGGCTGCGACTGGTACACGTGCCAGGCGGTCAGCGCCTGGGCTGCTTCGCCGTCGGAAAGCGGCGCCATCCCCAGGCCAACCAAACGGATTGCCGCCCCGAGGGCAAATAGCAGCAGGTAGGCAACAAATTCCATTTGTGACGGACCGGCTGGCGCGATGCGGACAATCGAAGAGGGCCGCTGCCTCTGAACGGGTGCAGCGTCTGAATCGCGGGCTGTTATAAAATCGCTCTGCATAGTGCTGTTACGCCTCGTTGTCTCGACAGGACAAAAAGATGCTGCATTTTACCACGAATTATCCCACACGTCATATTATGGCGACACACATTGCACACGTTGCCTCCCGGCGGCCAACCTGCCCGCTCGCCTGGTCCCGCAATCACGTACGCGCCCGGGCAATGTGGGCCACCACCTTGCCCACAATGGCGTCCAACGCCACGGAGCCAAAGATTTGGCTGTCCACGCTTACGGCATAGGTGCCTCGCACCTCGACAGTGCCCGCGCGAGGATCGACGCACTGAATCGCCTTGATGAGCAATCCGTAGCCAGGCTGCCGAAAGACGACCACGTCACCCACCGCGGGGGCGAAAAAAAGATAGGGGATTTTGGAAACGACAACAAAATCCCCTTCTCGATAATCCGGCAGCAGGCTGTCGCCCGAAATGCGCAAAACTCTAAACATCGTTACAGATCGGGGTAGACCATTTCCAGTGCCGGCGGATAAGGCGCCTTGGCGCGTTTGATTTCGACATTCTTCGTCTGCCAGAAGATCTCCGCAAATCGATTGACGGCCTCCAACAACTCCAACGCTACCTGGCGGTCAGCCGTTTGCTTCACCTTCGACCCCAACTGCATGATGTTGTGCACCAAGCCGTGCAATTCCGGGAATTGTTCAATGTGCGGCGCTTTGATGTAGTCGCCCCATATCACACGGACCTCATCCTTGCACTGGGTCGCATGCTTTTCCTTGACGAGGATATACCTGGTCAGACTGTTCTGGTATTCCAGGTCTTTTTCGGGATATTTCTTTTCCAGGTCATTCAGAAGGTCAATCATCCGCACAATTGTCAGTGCCGAAATCTGGGCGATAATTGGATCGTAGATACCACACGGAATGTCGCAATGAGCCTCGACACCCTCCACACCTATCACTTCGTCGGCTTTGGCCAGGATCTGGTATAGCATAGCTTTATCTCCTTTCGACTAGCGCCCCTCATACAAAACCACATCCGCAAAATGCCCTCTTGACCTACAGAACAATGAAGATAAGACGATATTTTGATACGCCGAGCTTGCAAGCGTAGATTCGAGGCCGTGCTATTGGCGACAACTTCTGGACTACTGAGAAGCATAGGTATATTTCTTTTCGAACAGCTCCGGATCGTAACGCGCCCTCCGGTTGGGGCAATCAGGCATCGAGCACAGTTGGCAACTGGCAAAACCGGCTTCAGTCGGAAAAATGAGTCCCGACACCGACTTCGTCGGCAGCATAAGCTTGCTGTCAGTTAGCCTAACCCCCACCGCTCCAATCGTATCACCGACGATTTTGAAAAGCTGCCGCTGCTGGCTAATCGGCCAATCACCCAAAGAGCCGGGACTCATGGACGAAGTCTTTCCAGGCTGATACACCTCGTCGATGTGCCGCTGCAGAAATGCCAGGGCGGCATAGAGCACATGCTCTTTGATGGAATCGGCCCAGAATTTCTGCAGCATATCCTGGAACGTACTGGACCACTCATCCAGCTCAGTACCACACGTTGCCACATAGGCGAACACCCGGTGCGCCGCCTCGAGATTCACGCGCAGCACGCGGCTGGTCAACTCCACACCGTCGATAGTGACCGTCTTGTCGCTCTTGGCCTCGACGCGGGCAATTCGGTAGACGGCTTTGGGTCGTGCAATTTCGAGCGCCTGGGCTAGTTGACCTCTCAATTCGTTAGCGTAGTTGCTCTCAGGGCCAATGTGCAGCCGGGCGGACAGATCATCAGCATCCAGATAAAAAGGAATATCGCTCAGGACGTGCAACTCAGTCATTCTTGTTGATCCTCTTCCACATTGTCGTTGCCTTCCTCCACTTTCGGGCGTCTTTTTCGGAGCAGACGGGCCTGTTTGGCCTTCTCCGAAAGAACTTCGGTGATGGGATGCGGCTGTGGTACAGCGGCGGCCATCCGTTCAGCTTCGGCCTCTCTTTCAGCCGGCGGCGCGGAAGGCGGCCCAACCATAGGAAATGGCTCCAGATCGAACAGTTTGGCATACACGTAACGACCGATCACGCGCAGGCAGGCAATTGTCGGCGCAGCCAGGGCGACACCCAACACCCCGCCCAACGTGGCTCCCACGATTACACCACCGATCACAACCACCGGATGCAATCTAATTCGGTGGCCAATGATGTAAGGGATAAGAACATTTATGTCTACCTGAGAGTAAGCCACGTAAACACCGATAACAATCAATATGTAAAGGACTCGGGGCATGTGAATAATGGTCGATCCGCCCACGATGGCTGAGATGATCGCCGTCGCACCCCAGATCATGTTTCCCACGCTGGGAAGAAATTCCAGCAAGCCGCCCCAGACGCCCAGAAGCAGAGGACGCGGCAATCCCAAGAGATAACTGAGTGTGGTGAGAATAACGGTTACCGTCAGTGCCAATGTCACCTGACCGCGGAAGAATGCCGTCCAGACTTCGTCGATTTCTGCCAACAGACGCTCGACGTCACCGCGGTACTGCAGCGGTATCAGGTCACGGAACCATTGGGTGACCTTCTCGGCATCGCGCGTCAGATAGAATCCGATCACCAATGTGAATACCGCCAGCAAGGTTGTCCTGGCAGCGGTGAAAAAGAAGGTAATGGACTCCGGGGCCACGGAGGTAATCACGCCCGTTACGCCGGATGTCGCCTCATTGATCAGGCGCTTTACATCGACCTCAAATCCGGCCAACGGGACGGTGGTGCCCGGCGCTACAGAATTGAGATAACGGGTGAAGTCAATCAATTGCTTCTGCAAAAAGCTGATTTGTCGCACGGCGACGGGCAGCAAGGACCAGATGATCGGCACGACCAAGATCATCAGAATCAGATACAGGACACCGGTGGCTAATCCGCGCGGCAGGCGCGTCAGGCGTTGGATGCGACAAACGAGGGGGTGGAAAATGTAGGCCATAATGCTCCCGATAATCAACGGGACAAATATGACCCTGAACAGGTAGAAAGCCACGCTGAGCGCAGCGATGATGAGCACAATAACAACGATCTTGATCGGTGGGCTCCATCGCGGCGCCCGCCGGTCGCTTATCTCACCAGTCGAAGTCGACATCAGGGAACACTCCCGGGAATAGCCCCGTTTTGAATCGAGGGCCGAAGAATACAGAATCCGCCGCGACGAAACACACGCAAGGCATAATCAAAGCGGTCCAATTGGGTCACACACGTCAGGTCCTCGACTGGAAAAGCCGTACGCGTCGGGTCGGCCAGAATCTTGCCGGCTGCCGATTGACGCACGCGCTGCAGATAAGGCGCCGGGTCAGGCGCAGAACCCGCCAGCAGGCAGTGTTCGAGATAGTCCGCACAGGCCACATCCTCGTCACCGTCGCGCCCCGGCGCCACACCGGTAACCACCAGGCTGACCTCAGCAGGAAACCGTTTTTTCAGATAACGTACGGTGGCACCGACACACACGAAGCTGCAGCCCAAGAGGTCAGCCGCGCGGGTACTCCTGACCACCCCCTGAGTGCCCGCGCTGGTACGCTGCACGAATATACGACCGGTCAAATCTTCGTCCATCAAGTTGGACGGTGAATTGCCGAAGTCAAAGCCCTCCACCTTCAGCCCGTCGACTTCACCCATAACGTACGAACCCGGCAGTCTCCGGCGCAATGCGAAAGCCTCTGAGACTTCGCCCACCAGGTAAATGCGACTGGCGCCCCGGGCGAAGGCAAAGGCCGCGGTTGTGAACGCACGAATGACATCGATCACAACCACCGTACCGGTTGCCCGCTCACAGTCGTCGAGGGTGTAACGTCGTATTATCATCGCTCGAACCGGTCAATCATGGGCACCGCAATCTTCGGGCAGCCGCTCTATTTACGTAAGCACACCATACCACAGAAGTATATCATGCCTACATTCCATTGACAATCATATTGCGTGTCGTTATAATCATCGGCGTAACCGATTCACGGGGGAGATCGTCGTTTGAAAGAAGACAATGCATCCAGCACGGTTTTGTCTGAAACTGCCTACCAGGTCCGGCTCCCACTGTTTGAAGGACCTCTGGATCTCCTTCTGCACCTGATAGAGCAAGAAGAGCTCGACATCACCCGCGTTGCTTTGGCCCAGGTCACCGATCAATACCTGGAATACCTGGCCATGCTCAAGCAGGTTGAAGTCGAAAATTTGACCGATTTCTTAGTCGTGGCGGCAAAACTCGTGCTCATCAAATCGCAGGCGCTGCTGCCCAAGCCTCCACCGAGCCTGGCGGAACAAGAGCAAGAGGAAGATCTCGGAGACCAATTGGCGCGCCAGTTGCGGCTCTACAAGCGCTTCAGGGGTGTTGCCGAACTTCTTTCAGATCGCGAACTGGCTCATTTGAGAGCCTACGTCAGGGTGGCACCGCCACCGAAAATTGAACCCAAACTCTCCTTGGGCGACGTGACGCTGGACGACCTGTTATTGGCGGTGCGCGAAGCTTTGTCGATCCGGCCCAAGAACCCCCACGTGGATGAAGTCGTTTCTCCCGTTACAGTCACAATCGTGCAGCAGATTGACTTGATAAAACGGAATTTGTTACGCGGACAAACCGTCTACTTCCGCAGGCTTCTTCACACAGCTTCGAGCCGGCTTGAGGTAATCATAACCTTTATGGCCATTTTGGAGTTGATCAAACAGAAACTGGTCGATGTACGCCAGGAGCACGAGTTCGGAGACATCGCCGTCTTTTCAGTTTCCCGTCACACGCCCGACAGCGACACCGGCGCCGCTGAGTGATACAAAATGAGGGTGGGGATTGGAACGATAAATGCTCGCCCTAACGTACCTGATCTTGGTCGGCCGAATCTTCGTCTCGCTCAGGGGGTATGTCCAGCGGCAGATCGGCCCGATAGACAATCATCGTTCTGCCATTGAGAAGAAACTCGTGGTCCACGTAAACACCACGAAATCCCGCAATCGTCCAGCGCATCGGACGATTGCGTCTGTCGACCACGGCCGTCGCCGTCTTGCAGCCTCGCTCGTACCACGCATTGAGCACATGCGGGCCAAGACGTGGTGCAATGCCATGGCGCATATAGGGACGTCGCAGGCCTAGAAAGAGTATCTCGGCCTCTCCCTCCGGCGCCGCCACGGCCGACGGGTAACGCATATTCTGCCAGATAGCGCCCAAGATGGATGGGTGGCACGCCATCTGTTTAACCATCGGCCACAATAACCGGTGCCAGTAGCGGCGTTTGATGTTGCTGAACATCTGGTTGGTGTTTTGCGACGCAATGGCGATGGCTGCCACAACGTCGCCATCCATCACAACTTCGCCGATCACCAGTGGCGACTCAGCCATACATTCATACAATCGCGTCAGGACTTCAGGCCCAAGACGGGTCAGGAAAGTTCCCGGCTGCCCTTCAATGTGAATCTCAGCCGCCTGTTGAGCGTGAGTTTTGGCAAAAGGTACCGTCTCCAATTTCCTGCGAGCCTCCTTGTGCGACGGATAATGACGGCAGAATAAGACTCTCGGACGGAGTCAGCCGAGCACGAATTTAGTCACAGCCGTACATGACACCACAATCCGGCTGCAGGCGCAAGTTTTTGCCCTTCCTGTGCAGAAAAAGGCATGGGAACTTCGCGAACGGGGGTTTGAGGCGCCTAACCACGAGAGAGACAGCCCACACCGGCAAGAGTGCCGGCAGGATCAAGTGTGGTATTCGGCGTTGATCTCGACGTACTTGTACGACAGGTCGCAAGTCCACACCGTGGCAGAAAACTCGCCCAGCCCCAGGTCGACCAGGATGGATACTTCAGGCTCGGCCAAGCGGCGCCGGACCGCAGGGGCATCAAACGCCATTGGCTGCCCATTTTGCACCAGTTGCACGTCCGCCAGCCACAATTTGACCAGGTTGGGCTCGAGCTCCACGCCACTGCGTCCCAATGCGGCCAGGATGCGTCCCCAATTGGGGTCACTGCCGAAGAGCGCCGTCTTTACCAACGGCGACGTGGCAATGGTTTTAGCAGCCTGTTCCGCGGCCGCCTCGCTGAGGCTGCCGGCAACGGTAATTTCGACCAGTTTGGTGGCTCCCTCGCCATCCCTGGCGATCTGTTTGGCCAACGACTGGCAGACAGCCGTCAGGCCCTCCACAAAGGTCGGGTAGGAGGGAGAATCCGGCGCGATAACATCGAGGCCGGCATCGCCCGAAGCTAA
>CAZHBM010000218.1:0-6851 GCA_964529945.1 uncultured Anaerolineales bacterium
CGAGACCGCCCTCAAGGACGGCCAAAGCATCCGTGATCTGGCTCAGGCAAAGGGTGTTGACCCGGCCGACATCCAGGCCGCCGTTCAGCAGGCTATGGACCAGGCCCTCGATCAGGCCGTTGCCGACGGCAAGCTGACCCAGGAGCAGGCCGACGCCATGCGCCAGCACCAGCAGGAAGGGCCGCGGCCCTTCGGCCGCCACGGTGGACCGTGCGCCCCGCAAGGGGATGATTCGGGCCAACCCAGTCCGGCTCCGGAAGGTGGTTCGTGGAGCAACGGCTGGCAACCAATGCTTGGCAGCGTCTAGACCGATCCTGAATCTGATCGGCAGCAGACAATCCAGCTGGGAGCAGCCTTAAAGGCTGCTCCCAGTCTTTTGCTGGTCTGTAGCGCCCCGGATGTGTCTCAAGTTTTTTGTTTGAGAAGTTGGGCCGGCCTGGACCTGGCTGGCAAGCAGGTTCGTGACAGACCGCTCACATGAGGTATTGAGCACCGCATAGAACCAGGTAGTTTATTCATTTCTTGTGGGTGGAAGGGCTTCCACCCCCGCCGACTCTTTTATGCATCTACCAAGAAAGTGGGACACGCCCGGCGCTACGCGTCCGGTTGACAACCGCCGGTTTAGGTTGTAGTATAATGCACGCCGCCGCGGCGGATCACCAAGCTGATCGCTTGTACGGCAGCCGGCGCGCTGGCGATTATGTGGGCAACTCGAGGCACGGCTCAAGCAAGGCGCGTGCCATTTTTTGCGCCGGCAGGCTGCGATGAGGCTATTCTTTTGTACGCATTGAGACGCATTTCAAGGTTTCTAATTCCATACTGGCGGATAGGCGCCATCACTGTTGTGTTGGTGATTATTCCCGCCGGAGCCGAGTTGACCGTCCCCCGGTTGCTGCAATACGTCATCGACAAGGGCATAACGCCCGGCGATCTTTCGGTCATTATTCGCGGTGCACTGCTGATGCTTGCCGCCGCCGTGGTGAGTGCCTCCACGACCATCGGGCAGGCCATCTTTCGCGCCCGGCTCTCCCAAGGGATGGCTTACGATCTTCGCAATGCCGTCTACAACCGCATCCAATCCTTCTCCTTCGGCAACCTGGACCAGATGCAGACCGGCCAGTTGATCACCCGCCTGACCAGTGACGTCAATATGGTACGCATGTTTTTCGGTATGGGCCTGGCGCTGATTATCCGTGCCCTGTTCACACTGATTGGCAGCCTGATTTTCCTGATCGCCACCGACTGGCGCCTGTCGCTGATGATGTTGGTGTTGATCCCCTCCGTGGCAGTTATCTTCTGGCTCTTCACCCGCCGGGCCAGCCCGCTCTTCAATCGCGTCCAGCAGAAACTGGCGGCGCTGAATACAGCTGCCCAGGAGAACCTGGCCGGCATCCTGGTGGTCAAAGCCTTTGTGCGCGAACCGTTCGAAAGCCAGAAGTTCGCTTCACGCAACGAGGATTACGTCGACGAGAACATTCGCGTCGGCAGGTTGATGGCCCTGGCCTTTCCAGCCATTCAGTTGTTGACCAACGTCGGCACCCTGGCCGTTGTCGGTCTGGGCGGCGCCCAAACCATCCGCGGTGTGTTGACGGTCGGCCAATTGGTCGCCTTCAACAACTACTTGATGACGACCATGATCCCTATGCTAATGCTGGCTATGCTGGTGACCATGTTGTCGCGGGCGGACGCGTCCGCTTCGCGGCTGGTGGAGGTGTTGGATACCAAGTCGCTGGTCACCAACCCCTCCGAGCCGTTACGTCCCGAACGCGTAGTTGGCCGCGTCGAGTTCAAGAACGTCACCTTCCGCTATGACGGCAGCAGCGACGAAGACGTGCTGAAGGACATCGACCTGACCGTGCCGGCCGGCCAGACGGTGGCCATTCTGGGGGCCACCGGTTCGGGCAAGAGCACCCTGGTTAACCTGATCCCGCGCTTCTACGACGTCACCGCCGGCAGCGTTCTGGTGGACGGGATCGACGTGCGCGATTATGAGCTCGACCGGCTGCGCTCGCACGTCGGGGTGGTTCTACAACAGACCACCCTGTTTGCCGGCACAATCCGCGACAACATCGCCTACGGGGCCGGTCACGCCTCCATGGAACAAATCGTCGCTGCGGCCGAGATCGCCCAGGCTCACGAATTCATCAGCCGCATGCCGGATGGCTACGACAGCCTGGTGGAGGCCCGGGGAACCAATCTGTCGGGCGGCCAAAAACAGCGTCTGGCCATCGCCCGTGCGTTGCTCATCGCGCCGGCCATCCTAATTCTGGATGATGCCACCAGCGCCGTGGACATGGACACCGAATATAAAATCCAACAGGCTTTGGAGGGATCCTCCCGTAACCTCACCACCTTCGTCATCGCCCAGCGTATCAGCAGTGTGTTGCACGCCGACAAGATCATCGTGCTCGACCGCGGCCGGATTGTCGCCCAGGGCAGTCATCAGGAATTGATTCAGACCAGCCCCATTTATCGGGAAATCTATTGCTCGCAACTCAACGAAGGCGCACAGAGGCAGACAGATGAGCGATAACAGGAGGCCGGTCGTCCAGAACAGGCCGCGTATGGGGCCCGGATCGCACGGCGCAACCATCGAGAGCGCCCGGGACGTGCGCACAACGGTTTTGCGCCTGGCCAGGTATCTGCATCCCCACCGCCGGCAGCTAGCCGGCGTCGGGGCGTTGGTCATTATCGGCACGCTCCTCGACCTGGCCGGCCCGATTTTGCTCGGAAAAGCCATCGACAACTACGTGATACCCGGCAACCTGGCCGGTCTGTTCAGAATCGTGATCGTGATGCTCCTGGTTTACATGGGCAGCAACATCGCCAGCGCCGGCCAGGCGCTCATCATGGTCAACCTGGCCCAGCGCCTGATCGGTAGAATGCGCGCCCAATTGTTCGACCACCTGCAGACCCTGTCCATGCGTTATCACGACGATCACGACGCCGGCGACCTGATGAGCCGCATCACCAACGACACCGACGTCATCAGCCAGGTGTTGGCCAACGGCCTGACCCAATTGATCGCCAACGTGCTGATGCTGGTTGGTATCCTGGTGGCTATGATTGTGCTGAGTTGGCAACTGGCTCTGGGAACGGTGTTGATTTTGCCGGTTATGCTACTGATCACCGGTGCCATCGCCGGGCGGGCGCGCGGCGCCTTCCGTGAGGTCCAGCGCAACCTGGGCAAGATGAACGCTATGGCCGAGGAGACCATCGCCGGAGTGCGCGTGGTGCAGGCATTCGCCCGCACGTCGGAAACGGTGGCCGAGTTTAACGAGATCAACGCCGTCAATCGCGATGTGGGTGTCAAGGCTGAAGTGATCACCGCTGCCCTGGGACCAATGTTCAGCACCATGAGCACCCTGACGATTGCTTTGATTGCCGGCGTCGGCGGCTGGCTGGCTATTCGTGGTCTCGTCTCGGTCGGCATCATCGTTTCCTTCGTGGCTTATACCAATCAGTTCTTCCGCCCATTGCGCATGTTGGCCCAGCTTTACAACCAGCTCCAGTCCGGCATCGCCGGGGCGGAGCGCATTTTCGAGGTCCTGGACGAACAACCGTCTGTCGGTGATTTGCCCAACGCCCGGCCGGTACCGGCTATTGAGGGGGATGTCGTGTTCGATCACGTCACCTTCGCCTACGAGCCGGACGAGCCGGTGCTGGTGGACATCTCTATGCACGCCTCGCCCGGCCAAACCATCGCCCTGGTCGGCCCGACCGGCGCCGGCAAGACGACGTTCATCAGCCTGCTTAGCCGTTTCTACGACGTCCAGAGCGGTGCTATCCTGGTCGACGGGCAGGACATCCGCCAGATCACCCAGGAGTCGCTGCGCAAGCAGTTGGGCATCGTGCTGCAAGACACGTTCCTCTTCTCCGACACGGTTAAGAACAACCTGCGCTACGGCCGGCTGGATGCCACCGACGAGGAAATCTATGCCGCCGCCAGGCTGGCCAACGCCGACCAGTTCATCACCCGCCTGCCCGAAGGTTACGACACACCGGTATCCGAACAGGGCAGCAACTTCAGCCAGGGTCAACGCCAGCTTCTGGCCATTGCCCGCGCCATCCTGGCCGACCCGCGCATCCTGATCCTGGACGAAGCCACAAGCAGCGTCGACACACGTACGGAGATGCGCATCCAGCAGGCTTTGTTGCGCCTGCTCGAAGGCCGCACCGCCTTTGTGATCGCCCACCGTTTGAGCACCATTCGTAATGCCGACCAGGTTCTGGTCGTCTACGATCACCGCATCATCGAACGCGGCACCCACGAACAGTTGCTGGCGCAGCGCGGATTCTATTACGACCTGTACAACAGCCAGTTCCGCCGGGTTGAAGAGGCAGCCGGCGAAAACCTCCCCTGCTGATCCCGAGCCACCCCCCAGAAAATTCACATCAATTGCGCGAGTTCTCCACAATGCGTCCATAGTTATGTGTTATAATGACTGGTAGTGAGGGAAGTTAGATATGGAAGTCAAAAGACACCAGTGCATTCTCATTGTGGACGACGATCCCGAAATTGTACGGCTGGTTCGCGCCTACCTGGAACAGGCCGGCTACGGGACCCGCTACGCCAGCAACGGTGAGACGGCCTTGCACATCCTGCGCGTCGAACGGCCCGACCTGGTCGTGTTGGACATCATGCTGCCCGACCGGGACGGCTGGGACATCACCCGCATTGTCCGCTCGGACCCGGCGCTGTCCGGCACGCCGATCATCATGCTGACGGCCCGCATTGACGATACGGAGAAGATTCTGGGCCTCGAACTGGGCGCCGACGATTACATCACGAAACCCTTCAATCCCCGGGAAGTGGTGGCCCGCGTCCGCTCGGTGCTGCGCCGCACGGTCCCGGACGAATTCGGCACCACGCGGCGCGTGCTCCAGGTGGCCGACCTGATTATGGATTTGGACCGTCACGAAGTGATGATGGCCGGCAGTCCGATCGAGCTCACCAGCACCGAGTTTAGTCTGCTGGCCACCCTGCTGGAACACGCCGGATACGCCTTTACCCGCCAGGAGCTCATCGAGCGTGGGCTGGGTTACGAATACGAAGGCCTGGAGCGTACGCTGGACAGCCACATCAAAAATCTGCGCAAGAAGATCGAGCCGGATCCCAAAGACCCAACCTACATCCGCACCGTTTACGGTGTGGGTTACCGCCTTGTCGGTCCTCAATAGCCGGCGCTTGCCCTGGGGATTTCCACCTTCTCCCCGTCACGGAAGGACCGCTGCCAACGATGATTATCGAGCCCGAGAGAGAATAGAAGCCTCATGAATCGACTTTGGACGCGCCTTAGCCTTGTTTTCGCCGCTCTGATCCTCGCCGTAATGATTGTCGTCGTCTTAACTCCGATGCTGGCCTTTCGTTTCGGCGAACGGCAAATTCCCCCCGCGCCGCGGGATTTGGAGGCGCCCGGCGGCTTTGTGGAGGAGTTGGCAGCCTACTACCAGACTCATGGGTCTTGGGACGGCGTCGACCACCTCCTGCGAAACCCAGTTGGGGACTATCCTTTGGTCCCTATGCGCATCTCTGTCATCACGCCCGCCGGTCAGATCGTTTATCACGGCGTGTTCTCCGACACCCAAACCACCTGGTGGGAAACCTTGCCCATACGGACTGATGGGCGGACCACCGTCGGCTACCTGGAAATGATCCCCGTGCCGCCCGACTTCGGCCGGGACAACTCCCACGACAAACTCTCCGGCAGGGACCGTATGGTGGCCGACCTGATCACCCGCACCCTGTCTTTGACGGTTATCGTGGGCGGTGGTCTGGCAATCCTGGCCGGCGTGCTGATGAGCCGGTCTCTGACGGCGCCCCTCAACCGGCTGGCCAAAGCCGCGCGTTCTATCGGCGCCCGTGACCTTTCCCACCGTGTGGAAATCGGTGGCACCCAGGAGATGAGGGACGTTGGCTACGCCTTTAATGAGATGGCGTCCGGTCTCGAAGAGGCCGAGACGCTGCGCCGCAATCTGTTGGCCGACGTGGCCCACGAACTGCGCACCCCGTTGAGCGTGCTGCAGGGCAGCCTGCGGGCCATTCTGGACGACGTTTACCCGCTGGACAAGGCCGAAGTGGCCACCCTGTACGACCAGACCCGTCTGCTCAGCCGCTTGATCACCGACCTGCACGAGCTGGCCCAGGCCGAGGCCGGCCAATTGACGATGGACTTCCAGCCCACCAACCTGGCCCGGCTGACCGAGACCACCACTGCAACCTTCCTGCCGGTGGCCGAAGCCAAGTCGATTACGGTCACCTGCCAGGTACCGGACGAGCTGCCGCAGGTTATGGCCGACGCCAACCGCATCAGCCAGGTGATCCACAACCTGTTGACCAATGCGCTGCGCCACACGCCGGAAGGGGGCAGCATCGAAATTCATGCCGGGGCTGACGAGGACGCGGTCTGGTTGAGCGTTCGCGACACAGGAGAAGGTATTCCGGCCGATCATCTGTCGCACGTTTTCGACCGTTTCTATCGCGTGGACTCGGCCCGCACGCGCGCCGCGGGCGGCACGGGTCTGGGATTGGCCATCGTTCGCGCCATCGTGGAAGCTCACGGCGGCCACGTGCAGGCCCATAGCGCCGGTATCCCCGGCCAGGGCAGTGAGTTTGTGGTTCGCCTGCCGCGGGTTTCCGCCTGATCCACCGCCGGCCCCGGGCAGAGGCCCCGGCAGCCGGCAGAGCCGGTTAATCCAGTTGGTCCTCGGCGACGACGGTCCAGCCGCCGGCCGTCGCCTGGAGCTGCAGGCGGGAGGTGTGGCTGGTCTGCGGTCCGCCCCGCTCGACCACCACGCTGGCCAAATCTCCATCCACCTCGGGCTGGTGCAGAAACAGATAGGTTTGATTC
>CAZHBM010000219.1:0-6769 GCA_964529945.1 uncultured Anaerolineales bacterium
GCCGTTGCACGACGTCACCTTGACACTGGGTACCACCTTGACCATTAGCAATGTGTTAACAGGTCCCCAGGCGAACGTGCGACTTGACACAGGCATCGTATTGGTCGTCCACGGAGTTCGTTCTTGAGACGACCCTCGTTTTGCCCCGAGTTCATTTCTCCCAGACGTTTAGGCAAGCCTTGCGTCGTGTCCTCTCCCGTTTTAGAGGCTGGCTCTGGGGCTGAAGCTGTAATAGGCGATGGGATATCAATTTTTGTTAGGCCGGAGGCGTCTTGTGCCGATGGCCCTTGCCTTGATTTCTGGTGGAAATAAAGTATAATTGAAATTAATTGAGGCCCTTGTAGGAGGATCAAAAGAGGTTCATGGAAGAACGTCAAGTATCGGTTGGCTCAGAAGTTGCTCAAAGTGTGCCCCCAATGACGATGGCTGAACTGCTGGAAGAGTCCTTAGACGTAAGGAAAGTGCAGCGCGGCGAGACTCTGGTGGGGACGGTCGTCGGAATCAGTCCCACGGAAATTCTTGTTGACGTGGGGGCCAAATCCGAAGGTGTCGTCTCTGGTCGTGAAATGGAACGGCTGTCGCCCGAAGACATAACCCAGCTAAAACTGGGAGATGATGTGACAGTTTACGTCCTTAGACCGGAAGATGAGGAAGACGGACATATTGCATTGTCCTTGTCTCGAGCCTGGGTCGAAAAGGATTGGCAGGTAGCGCAGAAGCTGTATGATGCCGGTGACCTGTACGAAGGCAAGGTGACGGGATACAACAAAGGCGGGTTGATCGTCCATTTTGGGAGAGTACGCGGGTTTGTGCCCGTCTCCCAGTTGGACAGCAGCCGTGGTATCTCGAGAGGCGGAAAAGAGGAACACTGGAGCCAATTGGTAGGCGAGGAAATGCGCCTCAAGATCATCGAGATTGATCGCCGGCGCAATCGTCTCATCCTGTCCGAACGGGCTGCGATGCAGGAGTGGCGCAAAGAGCAAAAAGAACGCCTGCTGAGTACGTTGAAAGAAAAGGACGTACTTAAGGGAACGGTCACCAGTCTGGCGGATTTCGGTGCCTTCGTTGATATCGGTGGCGCTGACGGCTTGATTCATCTGTCAGAGTTGTCGTGGGCACCGGTAGTACACCCGAGCGAAGTGTTGGGTGTAGGTGATAAAATCGACGTGTACGTATTGCAGGTGGATGCCGAACGACAACGCATCAGCCTGAGCCTTAAACGCCTTATGCCTGAACCCTGGTCACAAGTTCTGGACAAATATGAAATCGGGGAAGTGGTCGATGCCACGATAACCCGGTTGGCCAGTTTCGGCGCCTTTGCGCGCGTTGAGGATGTGGAAGGCCTTATCCACATATCCGAACTGACGGAAGCGAATGTTACCCATCCCAAAGACGTGTTAAAAGAAGGCGACGATGTGTCGGTGCGGATCATCCACATTGACCCGGAGCGTCGCCGGATGGGGCTGAGTCTGAAACAGGCCGAAGGCGTCAAAGAGTGGGAAGATTTTCAGGACGAAGAAACTGACGGGTCGGATGAAGAAGCCTTCGATATCGCGAGTACACGGCCAGTGGATACTGTGACGGCCGAAGAAACTGACGAGTCGGATGAAGAAGCCTTCGAGAGTGAGACAGAGGAACAAGGCAACTTGGAACCTGAAGCTCTGGCGGAGGAGGAATAGTACGCAGGATGTTTTCCGGTTGGGTCGGGCACATTCGGCTTACGGCCCCCGAAGTAATGTACTCATTTCACGTAAGGCTGGACTGGTGATTATCGGTTGGGAACGCAGAGAGTGTACTTTAATCTAGGATGTGAGTATGACTGAGAAATTTGATCGCTTCACCAAGCGAGCCCGGCGTGTTCTTACGTTTGCGCAAGAAGAAGCCAGGCAAATGAACCACAACTATATCGGTACCGAACACCTCTTGCTGGGTTTGGTGCGCGAAGAAAATGGTGTGGCAGTTCGTGTTTTACGTGAAATGGAGATCGATCCGCGACAAATTCGTGAGATCGTTGAACGCACTGTAGGGCGCGGCCAGCGCACGCCGCGGGGTAAACTCACCCTGACGCCCCGTACCAAGCGAGTGATCGAGTTGGCCGTCGACGAGGCTCGTCGATTAGGGCAGCACTACATTGGTACCGAACATCTTCTGTTGGGCATTGTCCGTGAAGGTGAAGGCGTAGCGGTTGATATCCTTAAAGGGCTTGGCGTGGGTCTGGATGAGGTGCGCAGCCATACGGCCAAAGTACTGGTCGACAACCCTTCTCCAAGCCTGGCGACAACCAGCAAAGAACAAAAACAGGCGCAGAGCCAGACCCCGCTGGTGGATCAGCTGGGAACAGACTTGACCCAAAATGCCATCGAGGGCAAGCTCGACCCGGTAATCGGTCGGCAGACCGAAATCGAACGGGTGATCCAAATTCTCTCACGGCGGACAAAGAACAACCCGGCGTTGATCGGTGAACCCGGCGTCGGCAAGACGGCCATCGTGGAAGGCTTGGCTCAGCGCATCGTCAGCGGTGATATTCCCGAAACGTTGCTGGACAAACGAGTCATCATGTTGGACGTCGGCTCCCTGGTGGCCGGTACGATGTATCGGGGGCAGTTTGAGGAGCGGCTGAAACGGGTTATCGACGAGCTGAAAGACAGCGATTCGATTCTCTTCATTGACGAATTGCACATGTTGGTGGGTGCCGGTTCGGCCGGTAGCTCGGTCGATGCGGCCAATATCCTCAAGCCGGCTCTGTCACGCGGAGAACTTCAATGTATCGGGGCTACGACCCTGGAAGAGTACCGCAAGAACATTGAAGGCGATGCGGCGCTTGAACGTCGCTTCCAGCCGGTCTTAGTCGAGGAGCCTTCGATTGAGGAAACGTTGGAAATCCTCAAAGGCGTGCGCAGCCGGTACGAGGCCCACCACAACCTGGAAATCACTGACGAGGCGTTGGTGGCGGCCACATTGCTGGCGGCACGCTACGTGCCCGACCGCCATCTTCCCGACAAGGCGATCGATCTGATCGACGAAGCCGCGGCACGGGTGCGGCTGTACAAGCTGCCTCCTCAGCTCAGCAGCGATCTGATAGAGAAATTCGCTGAGATCAGGGAGACCCGGCGCCAGAAGGAAGAAGCGATCAGCGCCCAGCGCTTTGAGGACGCTGCCGACCTGCGTGACCGGGAAGAGATGTTGAGCGACCACCTGAATCAGTTGCGCCGCGGGTGGAACGACTTGAGTTCCGACGCACCCAAAGTGGGTGAAGAGGACATCGCGGAAATCGTCTCTATGTGGACCGGCGTGCCGGTGCAAAGCCTGGCGACGGAGGAGAAACAGCGTCTACTAAAGATGGAGGAAGCCCTTCACCGGCGTATCGTCGGGCAGGACGAACCTATCGAAGCTATCTCCAAAGCAGTGCGCCGAGCCCGAGCAGGGTTGAAGGATCCACGTCGACCCATTGGCACCTTTATGTTCCTGGGGCCGACCGGTGTCGGTAAGACGGAGCTTGCCAAAGCATTGGCGGAATTTATGTTTGGCAGCGACGACGCGCTTGTGAAGATCGACATGACTGAGTTTATGGAGCGACATAACGTGGCCCGCCTGGTCGGCTCACCGCCGGGTTACGTCGGTTATGAAGAAGGCGGGCAACTGACCGAAGCCGTGCGTCGCCGACCCTACTCCGTCATTCTGTTTGATGAGATCGAAAAAGCACATCCGGAAGCATTCAATATGCTGCTCCAGATTATGGAAGATGGCCGCCTGTCCGATGCCAAAGGCAAAATGGTGGACTTCCGCAATACGATATTGATCATGACCTCCAACGTTGGCGCCGACCTGATCAATCGAGAGACGTCTATCGGCTTCAACGTGCCGCGTGATGAGACGAAATCAGAAGAAGAGCGCTACGTGAAGATGCGCGACAAAGTGATGACCGAACTCAAGCGCACTTTCCGGCCCGAGTTCCTGAACCGGCTGGACGGCACGATGGTTTTCCACTCGTTGACGCGCGACGAGATTCGGGAGATCGTTGACCTCGAACTGGATAAGGTGCGGACGCGCCTGACCGAAAAACAGGTATCTTTGGAGGTGACGGATGCCGCCAAGGCTCACCTGGTAACGGAAGGGTATGATCCCAGCTATGGTGCCCGCCCGTTACGTCGAGTCGTTCAATGTGAAATCGAAGACGCTCTCAGCGAGGGCATTCTCGGCGGCGATTTTTCTGCCGGCGATGTAGTCAGAGTTGATTTCCGCGATGACGAGATCGCGATGGACGTCGTCGATCACGTAGACGTGGAAGATGTGAGCGTTGAACCGGAGACGATTGTTTGATCGCTGCTGATCTCAAGAGTTGCACAAGGAGGGAATTGCTCGCTGGAACCTAATGAACTGGCACATCTGATTGTAGATGCTGCGGCCGACAAGAAAGCAGCCAACATTGTCTTGCTCGACCTCAGGAAAGTGGCCTTGATCGCCGACTATTTTGTATTGTGCGATGGTCAGAGTTCACGGCAGGTGGGTGCAATCGCCGATGGAATTGTCAAGGCGGTGAAAGACAGAGGGCAGCTTGCCCTATCTGTGGAAGGCAAACCAGATTCGGGATGGATGCTGATTGATTTCAGTTCTGTAGTGGTTCACGTGTTCTCTCCTGAGTTGCGTGCCTACTACAACCTGGAAGAACTATGGCACGAGGCGCCGGTAGTGGTTCATATGTTGTAGCCGGGTAGTGCTGCTTGTGTCCCGTAGAGAATAATATGGGCCGGTCGGCGGAGGATGTCCTCCACCAACCGGCCCGTTTTTTCTTTCTTTTCTTCAGGTTTGTCTATGGGGCAGGTTTGTCTCTCGCCGGCCCTTATTCAAGTATCCACTTGTCCACTTCACGCGCGTACGCGGCAATTTCGCTTCCATCGAACCAAAGCGCAATCTCGCTAGCCGCAGTATCCGGCCCGTCGGACCCATGGACCAGGTTTCGGCCAATCTCCATTCCGTAATCGGCCCGGATCGTTCCGGGGGAGGCTTTGACCGGGTTGGTTGCGCCCATCGTGGCGCGTGTGGCCTCTATGGCATCGGGGCCTTCAAGAACCATAGCCACGACAGGGGCTGACGTGATATAGGCGATGAGCGGTTCAAAAAAAGGTTTTCCCTCGTGAACGGCGTAGTGTTTGCGCGCCAATTCTTGGGAAACCTGAATCATCTTCAAGGCCACAATCTTGAGTCCGCGTTGTTCAAGCCTGCCGATGATCGGGCCGATGAGTTGGCGTTGTACGCCGTCGGGTTTGATGAGGACTAATGTGCGCTCCACGAATAGCTCCTAGATTCTATTGATAAAGTTTGGTGAGTGCCTTGCGATAGGTGCGCAAGGCGGCCGGCAACCGGCCATCCTTCATATACGCATCTCCGAGAATTTGATAACCAACCGGGTCGTCGGTGTGATCGAGCATACCGGTCTCCAAATAGTCAATTACCTGGTCCAAAAGCTCCGAGGAGCTTACCAGGCTGTCGAAGATGGTCAATGCATCTTGCCAACTGCCTTCGTTCAGCGCCCGCCTGGCCATCTGTAATTTTTCTTCAGCGGCTTCGGGCAGTTGGGTCAGGTCTATCGCTTCTCTGGCTTCCTGCTCCAGAGCGGCTTCCACCTCTTCCATCGCTTCCTCTGCCGGCGCTTGCGCTTCGGCAAGACTCACGGTTTCTTCCTCTGGTTCTGCGACGGATTCGATTTCTTCTTCCTCCGGTTCTGTGGTTGCTTCAATTTCTGCTACCGCTTGACCGGGAACCGCTTCGGCGAAGGCGGGGGGCTCTTCGAGCCACGTTTCGTCCGCTACCGGTTCGGTCACAGGTTCTTCCTCGGCTTCGCCCGCTTCGGCCAGGGTGTCCGCAAGGTCCGCTTCGAGGTCGGCGGTTGCTCCCAGCGGTTCCTCTTCTTCCTCTTCACCCTCGCTCAAGCGACGCAGCCAGTCCGGCATTTCTTCCGGCTCCTGCTCCGCCTCGAACTCAATCTCCTCGAACTCGACTTCTTCATCCTCATAACCGGCGTCAGGTTTCCTCAGTTGTTGAGATACAGCGGGCGGCAACTGCAACTCCCGCAGCCATTCCGGGACTTCCTCTTGAGGTTGCCCGGTGTCGGTCGCTGCTGACGTATCGATATCCGTGTCGGAGATACGGACGCTGGCCGGTTCCTGGTCGTCTGCCAACCATACCGGGATTTCGGCGGCGTCTTCCAGTATCTCTTCCTCCTCAGGTATTTGCGGCTGGGACGGAATCTCCGGTTCTGCCTGTCTGCCTTCCGGTTCTTCACCACCCGTCAGTCTCCGCAGCCAATCAGGCAGCTCGCAGGCCTCTTCTTCGTCTTCGGATTCGACGACAAGTTCGCTCGATTCGAAAGTGACCTCCACGGTTTCCTGTTCGGGAAATAATTCGGTCTCTTCCTCGGTGATGCCTACACCGGTGAGTGTCTCGTCAGCAACGGGCCGGGCCGGAGAAGGCGGAACAGCCTCCTCTTCGACCAGCGGTTGGCCGGCGTCCATATCTTTCAGCCAGTCGGGGAGGGTCGGCTCCTGCTCTCCGATTTCTTCTATCCCATCCACCGCTGCCGCCGGCATACTTTCGTCTTCGTCACGCAGCCATTCAGGAAGTTCCGAGCGCCTGTGAGCCGGCTCTTCGACCGGCGAAACCAGCGTGTCTTCCGACGATTCGCGCAACCATTCTGGCAACTCGACGTCTGTTGGTTGGAGGGAAAGGTCGGATTCGCCTCCCGCTTCAGTATCCTGCAGCCAGTCGGGCA
>CAZHBM010000220.1:0-6758 GCA_964529945.1 uncultured Anaerolineales bacterium
ACGCCGCCCGAGAATCTTTATTGGCAAGGACATTTGGGTTTGAAACATATGAAGGAACGCGTGGAAGGCTTGGGAGGCACTTTCTTCCTGAGCAGCCAACCCAGCAAGGGGACTGAAATTCAGATCGTGATTCCGCTCTCGAAGCCACAGGGTCTGTGAAGATGCCAGGTATTCGCCTTCTTCTTGTGGACGATCACCGCCTGTTTCGCCAGGGCTTGCGCCAGATACTCGAAACGGTGGGCGGTTTTGAGGTTATTGGGGAAGCCGAAACCGGCCAGCAGGCCGTCGACCTGGCCCGCCGGCTGCAGCCGGACGTGATCCTTATGGACATCAATATGCCCGACATCGACGGCGTGTTGGCCACGGAGCAAATTCTGACCGCTGATCCGGGTATGCGCGTCATCATTCTGACGATGTACCGCCAGGACCGCCTGGTGTTTTCCGCCATCAAGGCCGGCGCACGCGGCTACCTGCTCAAAGACATCGACGAGCAGGCGTTGTTCGATGCCATCCGGACGGTGCACCGCGGCGAGGCCTTGATCGAACCGCGCCTGTCCGCCCGCTTGCTGGACGAATTTCGGCGTCTGAGCCAGGCCCAGGGGCAAGCCAGCTCGGAGGAGAGACTTACGTCGGGCGAAATGGACGTCCTCCGGCTGGTAGCAGCGGGAGAAAGCAACCAGGTCATCGCCAAAAAGCTCGGACTGTCCGAAAGGACGGTCGCCAACCGGCTGAGCATCATCTACAGCAAACTGCAGGTCACCAGCCGCACGCAAGCCGCCCTGTATGCACTGCGCCAGGGATGGGTACGGTTGGATTCCAACGAGTGAGCCGGCCGGCGCCACCTAAGGCACTTGACACGGGTTCCGGTAAAAAAGTACCGAATTCACCCGGTAACATTATCCGTGCCGGCCGGTAGATTCTTCGATCTGAAACAGTACCCCCACCCCTGGAAAAAGCCCACCCGATACAGTACACTAAAAAGCGTGCTCTACTCCCAGTTGTTGGCGTCGCATGCCGGGCGCAAGCTCTACTCGTTTTAGACGACGACATTCACGGTGCCGGCTTGTGTTCCCGATCCTTCGGCCTCGATTTACTGGGTTTCTTTGCCGACCGGGTGTTCGCGTGTGTCCAATGATTTGATCCATCGGTATTTTGCTTGCGGCCCATGGGCTTGGGCCTGTTTGGCACACATTCAACCATTACGTCACTTCCACTGCCATGCAACCCAAAATCCAGGCTGCACTTGCCGCGAATTCCATCCACCACTGCCAATGCGGGACGCGAACCGAACACCCGGTCTTTTTTCGTCCGGCCGCCAATCCGGCCGGCGCATCGTGTTGTTATCCGCCTCCAATCCACGGCCTTGGAAACCGGAGTCCCACGCGTCCCGACCCAATCGGCACGGCCTTTGCACCAGAACAACCTGACTTATTGCCAAATGTTTGTTGATTGAAAGGAGTGGCCAAGTAATGCCCGAACCAAAATTCGAAAGTCAAATCCTGAACGAGATCTACGAGAGTATGGTCCAGGTCGACGAAGACAAAACTGTGGAATTGGTGCAGAAAGCACTCGATTCAGGCACGGATGTGCTCAAGATTACCAACGCCCTCACGGCCGGAATCACCACAGTCGGCGAGAAGTTTGAGGTGCTGGAGTATTTTTTGCCCGAGCTTATCATCGCCGGCAACGCTATGGAACGCTCCATGGAAGTCCTGCAACCCGAGATTGAGAAGCTCGACCTTCACGTTGGGGAAACTGGAACGATTGTGATGGCCAACCTGCAAGGCGATATCCACGACATCGGCCGCAGCATTGTCTCGATGATGTTGCGCGTCAGCGGTTTCAAAGTCCACGACCTGGGACACGACGTGCGAGCCGACGCCGTAATTGACGCCGCCCTCAACGTAAACGCCGATGTGATCGGGCTTTCGTCGCTGCTGACCACTTCGCTTCCCTTTGCCCGCGACGTGCTGGAATTGCTGAAGGAACGCGGCGTCCGGGATCGATTCAAGGTGATTATGGGCGGCGGCGCAGTGACTCCAGAGTATTGCGATCAAGTGGGTGTCGATGGTTACGCGGCTGACGCGGTTGGTGCCACCAAACTGATGCAGCGACTGACGAGCGGGAGGTAATAGTTAGAATGACAGACATCTTCGAAGTATTGAAACGATCAGAGACCGGCCCCTACACCAAAGAGAATGACTTCAACATGAAGTTGTACAAGACCACCAGTGGGCTGGTCAAAGACCACGGGATCAAGTACGACAAGAATGTGGTCGTGACCGGTGACGATGTCATGGCCGACCAGCTTTTTGAAGCTGCCCTGCGCCTGTGCCAGGAAACCGGCATGCTCAACACCAGCAGCAACCGCATCATCAATTTTTCGGAAGAAGAAATCCGCCTGGCCCTTCACACGGCTCCCAAAGAGATGATTCTGGGACTGGGGCGCGACTCGCGCATCCTGCGCGCCAGGAAATTCGGCGATGGTTATCCGATGACAGTATGCGGCGGCTGCCCCGGAACGCCCCTGCCCGAGGAGCTGTTCCTGCCCATTACCATGTCTTATACCAAAGAGCCCCTGATCGACATCCTGATCACCGGCGGCCTGACGGTCATCGACGGCATGGAAGTCCGCACCGGCGGCCCGCTGGAAATCCGAGCTTGCCGCCAGGAGTTGATGTGGGCCAGGGAAGCGCAGGAAAGAGCCGGACGGCCAGGCATGCACATTTATGCCGCCGGTGAGAGCAGCGCCACCGAACTGGGTACCCTGGCCATCTGCCACGAGCGCTACATGCGGCCTTCCGATTCGCACATGATTCCGGTACTGTCCGAGTTGAAGACCGACAACGTGCGCCTTTCGCGAGTGATGACCGCCCTCGAGTACCCTGCATTCACCACCAGCCTGATCGATCCCATCATCGGCGGCTTTGCTGGAGGACCGGCGGGTGCCGCCGTCGTCCTGGCCGCCGGGATTATGCTTTCGACGACAGCTTACGGCGTTCACATGCACTGTCTGCATCCAATTCACAACCGCTACGTGTCCGTCAGCACCCGCGAAGGTATGTGGGTCGATAGTATCGTTGGGCGCGCATTCGCCCGCAACGCCCCCCTGGCGCTGCTGGCCGACGCCTGGACGACCGCCGGAGCCGGCACCAAAGAAATCCTCTATGAGACCGCCGCTCTGGCCATCGCCCAGGAAGCCAGTGCCCTGCACACAGACAGCCTTGGTGCCACCAACGGCGTCTATCCCAACTGCAGCGGCCTCGAAGCGCGCTTCTTCGCCGAAGTCGTGCACGCCACTTTTGCCAAAAATCCATCGCCGGAGGAAGCCAACGAGCTGGTACAACAACTGTTTGCCAAATACGAGCACGGCTTCGAAAACCCCGACATCGGGCTTCCCTTCCCTGAGGTCTACGACATCAGGACCATCACACCCAAACCAGCATGGTTGGAGATGTACAAAGAGGTGAAGGCCGAAGTCGCTGCGATGGGTCTGGACTTTGCGTTTTAGCTAACGCCGTTGGCCGCCGAAAAGCCGGAAAGGAGGCAGCTCGAGCCGAAGTGATTATCGAGGTAATTGTACATTTCGTTGACATTTGGCCCCCTGATGAAGTAATGAAGTAGGAGGGAAAACAATGAGCAACTTCGTCTTAGTCCTGATCGTGAACCTCTTGATCATCGTGGTCGGAGGGTTCCTGGTCCGAGTGGTGCCCGGCGAGATCTTCCGGGATCCCAAGAACAGGATACCTTTTAACTGGACGGTACGCGATATTGTCCTGGTAGCAGTCTTGGCTGCAATTGTGGGCGTGGTCCAGACTGGCGAGAGCTACATTTTTCAGGCATCATTGGCCCTTGGAGGCGCAATCGGCAGCGCAATCTTCCAGGGCGCCTTCGCCTGGGGTTACGTCGTCGCCTTTATGTTGATCCGCAAACCGGGCGCAATGCTGGTGCTGGCGGTACTCGAGACCAGCGTCGAAGCCCTGCTTGGCAACCCGGCCGGTATCTACACGATTGGTTGGGGACTCAGCCAGGGTCTGGCGGCTGAGGCAGTGATGGCCTTTGTCCGCTGGGGCAAGATCGGGCCGTTTGTGTTCTTCATTTCCAGTGCCGTCAACGCCCAATTCGGCACCGTCTGGTCCTGGTATCTGTATGGCTGGGAAGATACGATGTCGGCCTACTGGATCAGCATTCCGCTGACCTTGATCGCGGGAGGGCTCATCAGTGGTTTGATCGGCTACTACATTGGCTTGGCACTGTCCAAGAGTGGGCTGATACGTGCTGCACGCACTTGATCCCGCCGGACGCGTTCCGGCGGCTGAGTGAACGCTTCGGACCGTCTTCAGCCTAAACAGGGCTTCAGCCTCCATGGCAGCCTTTATTTGCCCGGCTAAGGCCTCGGAGGCGCAAACCGAAAGCGCCATTCGACGCATTGCAAACGGATGGAAGTGCCCTGTGCCGTCAGAAACCAAATGTTGTCATCTTCTTGCGGCACAGGGCAGGCACGTAAAAGGCCGATCGTCGCCTTCAAGTCTGCGGAAAGACTGGGGGCAAGACGAGGCTTCTCTGTATTCGAAAGCGAGGATGCTCAATTGCCTAATTTAGACTCCGGCAATGAAATGGAAAAACCTATGGAGAAGATTGATAACAACGACCCGGTGGTCGAACTGCAGGACGTCAGCTACACCCACGTAGGGAAAGATGCGCCAACACTTCGCAACGTGAACCTCACCATCCAGCGAGGCACCGTCAATATGATCGTCGGCCCCAGCGGGTCGGGCAAGACGACTTTGTGCGATATCATTTCAGGTATTATTCCTCATCTTTATGACGGTGAGCTGACCGGCAACGTTCTCGTTGACGGTTTGGATACCCGCGAACACGATGTCAACCACATCGCCCGGAAAGTGGGCAAGGTCTTCCAGGATCCCGAGGTGATGTTCTCCATGCTCAAGGTCGAAGACGAGATCGCCTTCGGGCCCGAGAACTTGGGCTTCGACCTGCCGGCGATGAAAGCCGCAGTCGATGCCAGCCTCGAGTACGTCGATCTGGTCCCGCTGCGCAATAGTCTCGTTTGGGAACTATCCGGCGGCCAGGTGCAGCGCCTGGGGCTGGGTTGTATCCTGGCCATGAAAACGCCGGTTGTGATTATGGATGAGCCAACCGCCAACCTGGACCCGTTGGCAACGCGCAACGTCCACTCCCTGATCATGCGGCTGCGGAGCGAGGGCACCACGGTCATCCTGGTCACCAAAGAGCTGGACGAGTTCTTGGCCCAGGCCGATCAGGTGCTGGTGTTGGACCAGGGGCAGATCGTGCTCACCGGGACTCCCCAGGAGATCATCGACGACCACGGCGATTTTCTGGCCGAAGAGCTGGGCGTCTGGTTGCCCGAAGTGTGCGAGTTGGGATTGGGCCTCCGCAAGGACCATCTCCTGGTGGGCCAGCACATTCCCTTGACGGTGGAGAGCGCCCTGGAGGCGCTCAATCAGAATCACATCCAGTTCTTGAAAGAGGTGCCCAAGGAGCAGGTTGACCTGCGGCCAAATGCCAACCGGGTACACGGCCAGGGTCCGGTGCTGATCTCGGCCGAGAACCTGCGATACCGCTATCCCAGCGGCCGGCAGGCCCTGAAGGGTATCTCCTTCGAAATCCACCACGGCGATTTGGTGGCCATCGTGGGTCGCAACGGGGCCGGCAAGAGCACTCTGTCCAAGCTGCTGGTCGGCTTGCTCAAGCCAACTGACGGCGACCTCAACCTGTTCGGCAAACAGGCCGCGGAGTGGAAAATCACCGACCTGTCCAACAAAATCGCCCTGGTCTTCCAGAATCCCGAGCACCAGTTCCTGACCGACACGGTCTACGACGAAATCGCCTACGGCTACATCGCCAACGGCGTCACGGACGAGGACGAGCTCGACCGCTCCGTCGAACGTATACTGGATATGCTCGACCTTAAGGATGTGGTCCACGACCACCCCTTTGCCTTGAGTGCCGGCAAAAAGAGACGGCTGGGTGTGGCGGCCATGTTGGCCACCTCGCCCGAAGTCCTGGTTGTTGACGAACCCACCTACGGCCAGGATAAGGCCATGACCAACAGCCTGATGAATCTCATCCTGCAACTGCGCGATTCGGGCATCACGATCATTATGATTACCCACAGTATGCGCCTGGTCGAAGAATACGTCGATCACGCAATCGTGATGAATGAAGGCCTGATTACCTTCGACGGCAATACCAGTGACCTCTTCTGCCAGACGGAAATTCTGGAAGAGGCGTCACTGACAGTAACCACGCTGCAAGAGTTGATCAGTGACCTGTGCGAGATCGGCAAACAGGTTCCCGAGGAAGCAAGAAGCGTATCCGACTTCATCGCGGCGGTTTCTCAGCCGGTGGCGGAAGGCTAGAAGGGATCTCGATTATGAACGAAAGTCACGTTCTTCAGTATTTAGACCAGGATTCTTTCGTCCATCGAATGGACGGCTTGAGCAAGTTTTTGTGGCTGTTGGTGGTGGCGATTGGGATGCTGACCTTCAAGGCCATCCCCTCCGGCGCCATCATGTTGGCGCTGATGTTTATCGTCGCCTTGGTGGGAGCCAGAATCCCGCTCAAGAATCTGATCAGGAGTGCGCCGGTGATCTTCGGTGTGGGGCTCATGCTGGGCATCTTCCACTCCGTGGTTCAGGATGGAACCCCCGTGCTGACCCTCGGCCCGATAGCGGTCAAAGACCAGGGCATCATCATCGGACTGGCCGAGCAGC
>CAZHBM010000221.1:0-6736 GCA_964529945.1 uncultured Anaerolineales bacterium
TATCTCCCCTTCGTGGAGATCGATAGAGACGTCGTGGATAACCCGGCCGTCGGTGAGCCGGTGGACAGTCAGAAGCTCGTTGTCTTTGGGCGCCTCTTTGGCTGGATAATCGCCGATTGCTCTACCTACCATCAGCCGGATTAGCTCCGGTTGGCTCGATTCGGCCGTCTCCATGGTGGCGATGTGCCTGCCATCGCGCAACACCGTAACGCGGTCGGAAATCTCGAAGATCTCCTCCAGCCGGTGAGAGATGTAGATCACGGTAACGCCTCTCTCCTTGAGCTGGCGGACGAGTCGAAAAAGCGTGTACACCTCGTCCAGAGTCAACGAGGCTGTGGGTTCGTCCATGATCAACAGTTTCACGTCCTGGGAAACAGCCTTGATAATTTCCACAATCTGCTGCTCGGCGATACTGAGGCTGCTCACCATTTCCGTCGGATCGAGATCGACCTGCCAATAATCAATGAGTTCCTTTGCCTTGCGTTCCGCGTTTCGGTCGTTGACGAAGACGCCACGTCGGTACTCCCGGCCCAGGAAGACGTTGGCGGCGATGCTCAGACCAGAAACGAGGTTGAACTCCTGGTAAATCACGCTGATCCCATTCCGAATCGCGTCCAACGGGTCCAGCTCGGTAACCTCTTGTCCTTCAAAGACAATCGTGCCCGAGGTCGGCATCACGGCGCCGGACAACATCTTGATCAAAGTGGATTTGCCGGCGCCGTTTTCACCCACAATGGCGTGTACCTCTCCCCGTCGCACTTCCAGATTGACGTGATCGACCGCCAATGTGCCCGGGTAGCGCTTGGTGATTTCTTTCAGTTGCAGGATGTAGTCCGATTCCATTAACGACCTCACTGGCGCAGACCTGTTTGCAGGGCTACTTCGCCTGGTGCACGCTCGTGCTTAAAGCGTGCACCAGGCAATTCTTTCCACGCTATTACTTGATGAACTCAGCCACGTTGGATGCATTCACCGGCGCCAGTTTGATGGCATTGACCTTCTCGTACGGCTGGCCGACAATGGCCGACACCAACGTGAACACGCACAGCGCGCCCATCTCTTTGGGCTGCTGATCGACCGTCGCCTGGTAAGCGCCACCTTCCTGGATGGCCGCCAACGCCTCAGGCGTCGCGTCGATGCCGCCCACGAAGAAGGTGCCAGGGTCATTCTTGTCGGCTGCGATCACCGCCTGGTAGGCGCCCAGGGCGCCACCATCGTTGATGCCGACGATCATCTGCATGTCCGGGTTGGCCTGCAGCCACGTCTCGGCTGCCGTCAGCCCCTGCGTCGGGTCGCCGGCCAACTCGCTGCCGACCACCTCAACGTTCTCGCCGAACATCTCCCTGATCCCGGCCAGAATACCTTCTTCACGCTGGATCACCTGCGGAATGATCCGGTAGTTGAGCACGCCCACTTTCAGCGTCTCGCCTTCCGGAATGTGCGCCTTGGCCCATTCACCCGCCTGCAGGCCAAGCGTATGGCCCATGTCGTATTCCACCGCCCACACCAACGCCGTCTGGTTTTCCTCTCCCAGGTCCGAGGTGTGCGCCACCACGTACATGCCCTTATCCAGCGCTTCCTTGGCCACCGGCGCAATCGCCGCCGGATCGATGGCTGTCACCACGAACCCATCAAAGCCACCGTTGATGAAGTTCTCCAGCTCCGTCACCTGGGCGTTCACGTCCTCTTTCGGGTCGCTGACCACCAGCTCGACACCAAGGCGGTCGGCTTCCTCCTGCGCACCTGCCGACAACTGCACGAAGAACGGATTGGCCAGGTTCAGCACGCTCATGCCAATCTTGATGCCGCTGAGATCCATATCGACCAGAGCGGTCTGTCCCTCGGGGGTGGCGACAGGCTGGGTATCCGCCTCGGCCAAAGCCGCTGCGTCGCCACCGATGAACTCAGCCACGTTGGACGCATTCACCGGCGCCAGCTTGATGGCATTGACACTCTCGTAAGGCTCGCCACGGATGGCAGCCACGAGTGTGCGCACGCACAGCGCGCCCATCTCCTTGGGCTGCTGATCGACCGTCGCCTGGTAAGCGCCACCTTCCTGGATGGCCGCCAACGCCTCAGGCGTCGCGTCGATGCCGCCCACGAAGAAGGTGCCAGGGTCATTCTTGTCGGCTGCGATCACCGCCTGGTAGGCGCCCAGGGCGCCACCATCGTTGATGCCGACGATCATCTGCATGTCCGGGTTGGCCTGCAGCCACGTCTCGGCTGCCGTCAGCCCCTGCGTCGGGTCGCCGGCCAACTCGCTGCCGACCACCTCAACGTTCTCGCCGAACATCTCCCTGATCCCGGCCAGAATACCTTCTTCACGCTGGATCACCTGCGGAATGATCCGGTAGTTGAGCACGCCCACTTTCAGCGTCTCGCCTTCCGGAATGTGCGCCTTGGCCCATTCACCCGCCTGCAGGCCAAGCGTATGGCCCATGTCGTATTCCACCGCCCACACCAACGCCGTCTGGTTTTCCTCTCCCAGGTCCGAGGTGTGCGCCACCACGTACATGCCCTTATCCAGCGCTTCCTTGGCCACCGGCGCAATCGCCGCCGGATCGATGGCTGTCACCACGAACCCATCAAAGCCACCGTTGATGAAGTTCTCCAGCTCCGTCACCTGGGCGTTCACGTCCTCTTTCGGGTCGCTGACCACCAGCTCGACACCAAGGCGGTCGGCTTCCTCCTGCGCACCTGCCGACAACTGCACGAAGAACGGATTGGCCAGGTTCAGCACGCTCATGCCAATCTTGATGTCCTCATACGGCTTGGGAGCAGCGGCCTCTGTAGCCGGCGCTTCGGTCATCTCCTCTGTCGGCTGGGCCGCCTCGGTCGCCGGGGCCTCGGTCGCCGGGGCCTCGGTCGCTGCCGGGGCGGCTGTCGCCGGCGCTTCAGTCGCTGCCGGGGCGGCCGTCGGTGCTTCCGTAGCCGGCGTGCCGCACTGCGCCGCTACCAAACTGAACAGCAATACAAGCGTCATCAACACCAAAGTCTTTTTTGACATCTCAGCTTTCCTCCCTTTGAACGGAACAAGACACAACGGAATATCGTGAATAACACACACGCCGGTTAACATCCGGCACGGCTAGAACGCACAGGTTTCCTTTTGGCCTAGTAGGCATCACCTCCCGTTGTCCGGAACAGTCCTAGATTCCCTCCGGCACCGCGTCCGGCGCCGGGTAATAGTAATCGATGTTTTCTCTGGTGATGAAGACGTGACGATTGTAGGTCGCCGGGGGCACAGGCTGGCCTTTGAGGATCCTTAAGGCCAGGCGGATGAGTTGTTCCCCGTAGCTTTCGGGCGCGTATTGCGCCGAACCGATGAAACCGGGTTGCAGATGACGCAACGCCTCGCGTCCAAGAAAGTCGGCATTCTGCCCGACGGCGGCCACCTGTGCCACCCGGCCGGCTCGCTCAAACGCTTTCAAAGCGCCCAGCGCGGCGTCATCGTTGATAGCCACAATCGCAATCCGGGCCTGGGAGGGCAACGTCTCGGGCAGGTCGGCAAAAAAGGCCTCCGCGTCCTCAATAATGACCGGACTGTTGTGCGACACGACCTTGTTTTCCCCGACCGGGCCGATAATGGCTTCCACCCCGTCCTGCATGCCTTGAAGACGCGAAGCGGCATTCGAACCCACCCGTGGCGCCTCCAGCCGCAGCAAGATATCCACTCTGCCACTCCAATTGTCCTTAACCCAGCGTCCCAACGCCTCGCCGGCGATGTGTCCCGCCCGGTAATTGTCCGCGCCGTAATAAGCGGCGCCGGGCAATGGGATGTCGACCGCAATCACCGGAATGCCCGCCTGATTGAACTTGTCCATAATCACGTTGCCCGCCTGGGCGTCAATCTGGTATTCGATCACCAGATCCATGGCCTGGTCGACAAACCAGTCGGCATTGTCCAGGGCTGTTTGCCGTTCCATCTTGTTGTCGAGTGTGACCAACTCCACATTTTCCAGCCGTTCGGCAGCCGCCTCGAGGGCCTTACGGACCTGGCGGGCGAAAGTCATCTTTTCGGTCATGTTGGCAAACCCGATCCGGAATCGTCGCCCGTTCACCAGGGAGGCCAAAGGCGGCAAGGTCTCGTGTGAAGCTGCACTTACCAGAGTGATCGGGAAGGGCGCTGCCTGTCGCAGCCGGGCGACATGTTCGGGAAGTATGCTGTTGTCGGTGACCAGATGCGAAAGGCGCTCGATGTCGGCGAATCGGGCCGTGTCGATGTGGCCGAACTTGGATGAATCCACCAGGGCGATGATTTCTTGCGCCATGTCGACCATGGTCATTTTGACCGTTGCATCGTCGACGCTGCGCTCCCACAAGCCCTGGTCGGCCGACAGCGCAGAACAGGACAGGAAGAAGCGCGAAACGCAAAACCCATCCTTGAGATAGGAAGGCAATTCACCCACCAGAGACAGTCCTTGGGTGCTGACCGTGTTGGCCGCCAGAATCACCTTGTTTGAGGGGTTGCGGGCCAACAGCAGGGCCACTTCCAGGCCGTTGGTGACCACCGTCAAATTGCGCCGATCTTGCAGGAAATTGGCCAGGTGGAAAACGCTGCTGCTGGCATCCAACGCGATGGCATCGCCATCCCGCACCAGGCCGGCGGCCCAGCGGCCGATGTTCTCCTTTTGCTGCCGGTTGTCTTCCAGCCGGGCGGCAAAAGCCGGATGGGTGCGCATCGTCGATTCCAGTGACCGCTGTTCAACGGCAACCGCTCCCCCGCGAATCCGGCGCAGCAACCCCTCTTCGTGCATGGCCCGCAGGTCATTACGAATCGTGTTGGTAGATACACACAGAAGCTCTGCCAGGTCGTCGATGCGCACCTCGCCGAGCGTTCCCAATTGCTGTTGGATGGCTGATCGTCGTCGGTGTGGCTCCAATGCCTTTTTCCTTTATTTGTCGCGTGGAAATTAATGAAGCTTTATGTTATAAAGTTTAACATTTTTGGAATTTGTTGTCAATACTTGTAAGACATAAGCCAAAAACTTGTAAATTCTTGTAAGTTTACATAGTCAGGCACATCTAAGCGGGCTGTGTTTGTTTGGGAGCAGAACGAGGATTATTGGACAAGGCGCCCGACAACCCGTTACCGGGTGGTCCAATTCAGTAAGACCAAAACAAAAAAAGCCCCGCGCCGGCGTGGCGCGGGGCTTTTTGATAGACGGACCTCTAAGGCGCGTTCTCTTCCGCCAGGGCCACCAGTTTGTGCACGGTCCGCCAATTGCGCCCGGTGACCGGCACGCCGAGCGCCCTTTCGACATTGGCGGCCAGTTTGGACCGGCCTATTCCGTGGGGTGCAAAGAGATAGAAGAACCTACCGATCAGCTTGAAGCGTTCACTCTCAGACTCGAGGTTGCTTAGCCTTTCCGTATTCGGCTGGGGCGGGACGGAAAGTGCGAAGAAGACGTGTAGCGTTTTGGGTTGGGAGGTCGCTTCGGGGAAGGGATTCAGCGCAATCGCCTGCCTCAGTTCTTCCAACCCCAAGACGATCACCTGGGGCTTGAAACCGCGGCTTTTTTCGATTTGCGCGCCGATGTTATCTGAAAGGGCGGCAGGGTCTTCTTCTGTTGCCTGGAAGACCGCATTGCCGCTTTGGATGTAGCTCCTCGCGTTCTGCAGACCCATACCCTCCAGCAAAGCCACCAGTTCTTTGGCCGGCAGAACGTTCTTGCCGCCGACGTTGACACCCCGCAGGAGGGCGACGTAGGTCTTTTTCTCCTGTTGGTTGTTAGACACCCCCGTCCCCTTCATTACAGTTCGCGGCGGCCAAGAAGTCCTCGATCGCCTGAACAACCTCAGTTGTCCGCTCGGCGTGGGCGTTGTGACCGGCGCGCTCGATAATCTCCAGCCGGGCGTTGGGCAGCCTGTCAGCCAGAATGGCCTGGTGCTCGGGCGGGAACTGAAAGTCGTGGCGCCCGGCCAGGACCAGGGTTGGCGTAGTAATCTCACCCAGCCGGTCCATTACCGACCAGCCCGGGAGCAGGCGGCTGAAACCAAAGACCAGGGCCTCGGGGCGCATCTTGAGCCGCGGCCCAAAGAGCACGTCGCGGGCCACCGCCAGCGGGTTGAAGTGGTAGTAGTAGGCGCTGGAGAATTTCATCGCCGTGGAAAAGACCTCTTTGGGTGCCAGCGAACCGGTGAAGAAACGCCGCGCCGCCGCCACCGCGGCCGGGCTGTAGCCTCGTTTGGCCAGAATTTCGGGGGCGTTGCGCTGCGCCCAACTGGCGTCGCCGCAGGTGTCCAGCAGCAGCAGGTGCGACAGGCTGTGCGGGTAACGCAGCGCGTACTCCAGGGCCACCATCCCGCCGAAGGAATGCCCCAGCACGGCCCAGCGGTCGAAACCCAGCGCCTGGCGCAGCGCCTCGGCGTCGGCCGTCAGGTTTTCGAAGGTCATGGAGGAGACGTCCGCCCCTTGCGAGCGGCCGTTGCAGCGCTGGTCGTAGAAGATGAGCGTGTGCGAGCCGGCGCACGGCCGCAGGGGCAGCAGCGTGGTGTGGTCCATGCCCGGCCCGCCGTGCATCAACAACAGCGGAGGCCCCTGCCCGATGACTTCCACATACAGCGAGACGTCTCGAATTTGCATGGTTGTCATTGGCCTCTTCCCAACAAAGCGCCGCTCCGCGAGGCGCCCACCCGTCACTTGAGCAAGCGTGACGGCAATGGCAACTGGGCTTCGGACAGCCATGTGGTGCCCAGGAATCCGCCGGGGCTGGTCACCACAAGGAGCACTTCC
>CAZHBM010000222.1:0-6723 GCA_964529945.1 uncultured Anaerolineales bacterium
CGGATGCAGCCCCAAAAACGTGCGGTCGTACTCATCGGCCTCAACCACAAACACGTCACCCGATCCGGCAGCGGCATTGGTGCCCAACTGGTTCACGGTTCCGCCGATGATAAAACTTGGGTCCAGTCCCGTTATCCGGCAGACCAGGGCGATCATAGCGGTGGTGGTCGTTTTGCCGTGGGTACCGGCCACCGCCACAGTGCGGATGTCGTCACCGGCCAGCATTCGACCGAGCCATTGTGCCCGCTTGTATACTGGGATTTGACGCTGCCGGGCGGCCGCCAATTCGGGGTTGGTGTCAGGAATGGCGGAGGACACCACCACAGCGTCCACGTCCGGGGCCAGATTGGCGGGCGAATGCCCTTGATAAATGGTGGCACCCAAATGAGCCAGGCGCTCGGCAGACGGAGACAGCAGCAGATCGCTGCCCGAGACTGTGTAACCTTGCTCGAGCAAAACCGTCGCAATCGCTGACAAGCCTGCGCCTCCTATGCCGATCAAATGAATGTGCTCCTTGGTCACCATCTATTCAGGACTTTTCCTTGTCTTCCGTCTTCTTTGAATCGTCTTTCTTTTTCTTCTTTCCTTTTTGGCTATAGAGCGGCGGCGGCCGGCGCACCACCCGGTATTTGTCCCACTTCAGGCCGGAGAAAAGGGCGATGAAGAATAGGAAGAAGCCGGCTGCAAACATGATGTAGAGGGTGGGCGGCTGAAGGAGCGAGTTGGGCGTCAAATTGGTCAGTTGGATCTGGACGTTGCCGGGTGTAGCCGACGTGGCTGCGATGTCGCTTGCCTGCTCGACTGTCCCGGGCAGAAAAGGTGCCAGCACGAACTCGCGCATCAACGAGATGATCAAATAACCGTTGTAGAAGCCCAAACCGGCGCCCAAAATGCGCCCACCGGCGCTGACGCGGTCAGTCAATCCCATCTTGCCCAGGAAATACGACAGCAGGATGAATATGATCAGAACAATGACGTAGGTCGAGTAATTTTCGGGATTGAGAACGGGCTCGCTTTCCGCCTGGGATTGCACCTCGACCATTCCTGTGCCCATCAGCACGGCGCCGACAAGTTGCAGGACCACGGCGACTATTTGGTTCAACACACCGATGACGTTGTCCACTTTTTCGGGACGTTTGAGCAGAAAGAGCAGAAAGGTAAGTAATGCGGCAGTAAACGCCTCTTTCCACCAGCCGCGGAAGAAACCCACCAGCCCGAACACCCCGGTCACCATATACATCAACACAACGTAGTCGATCTGTAGCGTCGAACTCATTGCGCCAATGCCTCCAGTTGGGTGGCGATGTGGGCTGCTGCTTCCGGTCGGGCCAGCGCGCGCGCCGACCGGGCCATTTGAAGCCGCCTTTCGGGCGCTTTCAATAAAGCCACAACTGTCGAAACCAGATCCTCAGCCAGGCGTTCATCCGCCACCGTGACTGCCATACCGGCTTCGGCCAGATATTGCGCGTTGTGCCATTGGTGGGCGCCGGCATACGGATAGGGAACCAGAACGGCCGGCAACCCGGCGGCAGGAAGCTCTCCCATCGTCGAAGCGCCCGCACGCGCGACCACTAAATCTGCCGCCAGCATCGCGTCGACCATTTCTTTGTCCAGGTAAGCAAACACACGGTAACGAGACCTCAATTCTTCAGGCAACTGGGCCTGGTTATCCATCACCTGCTCGTAATCAAGCCGGCCGGTAACGTGTATCAGAACACTCTCTTGCAGCAAATCGGGCAGACCGGCGACAACCGCCTGATTGATGCTTCGCGCGCCCTGGCTGCCGCCAAAGACGAGCAGGACCGGCAACCTCTCACCCGATTCTGTCCTGGTCTCGAGTTTCAGGCGGCGCCTGGCACCTTTCACATCGCCCGAAAACAACCGCCGGCGCACCGGATACCCGGTGACGACCGTCTTGCCGGCGCGGAAATAATGGATTGAGGCGGCCGTGGTGACGGCAACCTGATTGGCGAACCGCGCCAGAGATTTGATTGCCAACCCCGGCACCACATCGGGCAGGTAGATCAATACCGGCACGCCTGCCCGCTTGGCCGCCAGTGTCACCGGCCAACACACATAGCCACCGGTGACGAATAACACGTCGGGCCGGAACTCGGCCACCAACCGGCGAGCCTGGCGCCAGCCACGGACAAGAGCCGCCAGACTCTTCATCAGGGCCAGGGGCGACTTACCGCGTACCGCCGCCGCTGAAATGCCGCTGAACTGGAGTGACGCCGATTTCACCAAGTCGGCCTCCATGCCATCGTCCTGCCCCACCCAGAGCACGGACAGTCGGCGCTGATTGTCGTCAGCAGCGGTTGTCCAAGATTTTTCAGTTGTTAGCCATTCGACGACGGCCAGGGCGGGATACACGTGTCCGCCTGTTCCGCCGCCCGAAATCATCAGTCTCACCGTAATCCGTCTTTTCTCCCTCAATCGGCATCTCGCCATCGGGCAACGTGCGACGAGAGACCGATAACAGCAGCCCGACACTCGCCAGGGAAACCGCCATTGAGGTGCCGCCGTAACTAATGAAAGGCAGCGGTATACCCGTTGCCGGAAATGTGTTGGTGACAACAGCGATGTTGATAACCGCCTGAAAGATGAGACTGCAGGTCAGCCCGGCCGCCAGCAGGGCACCATAGCTGTCGGCGGCGTTCATGGCGACCCTGAATCCGCGGTAGGCCAGAAAGGCGAACAAACCCACCACCATCAGGCAACCGATCAAGCCCAACTCTTCTCCCAGCACGGCCAGGATACTGTCGGTGTGCACGGCCGGGATGTAGCCGAATTTTTGCACGCTGTTCCCCAGCCCTCTACCGAAAAGCCCCCCACGGGCCAGCGCGATCAGGCCCTGGTGGATCTGAAGAGTGGCGTCGGAGGAGGTGGTCAAGGGATCCGAATTAATAAAGGAAAGTATGCGCTGCAGTCGGAAATCGGCACCTCGGATTAGCACGTATAGAGCCGCTGCCAGGCTGACTCCCGGAACCGCAAGGCCAATAATCTGCTTGACCTCTCCGCCAGCGATAAAGAACATGGTCATCGCCGTCAGGGCGATCAAAGCGGCGGTGCTCAAGTCTTCTTGGGCATAGATCAAGACACACATCACAGCCAGCAAGGCACCGAAGGGTAGCAAGCCGTAGGTAATATCGCGTATGCGCTGGCCTTTGGATGACAGCCAATGGGCAGCGTAAATTATCATCGCCACTTTGGCCGCTTCGGATGGTTGGATACTGCCGCCGAACAGCCACCGTCTGGATCCGTTCTGCTCGTGTCCAATAAACAGCACAGCAATCAGCAGCAGGATCATCAACACCAGGATCAGGACCGAAAAGCGCCGCCAGATGTGGTATTCGACCTTGGCCAGGAAGATCAGCCCGATGAGACCAATGACAACGGCCTCGACCTGGCGTACAAACAGCCCCATCGAATTGGCATCATCGGAAACCGCGAAATCGACGCCGCGGAACGTCGTGGTACTGTAAACCATCAGAAGTCCGATGATTACGAGCGATGCGACGGCGACGATTATCAGCATATCGTATTTTGGGGTCGTCGTCGACCGTCGATTGCGCGTGTTGCTCATCTTGCTGCCCCCATTACATCCACCGTCCGATTTGGAACCGGTCTAGCACAATCATTCAGCCCTGTCCTTCTTTTTCAACGCCAACACCAATTGTCTAAAGCGATCCCCACGTTCGGCAAAGTCCTGGAACTGGTCAAAACTGGTGCAGCCTGGAGATAGCAGAACCACGTCACCCGGGACCGCCAGTTCGTGAGCCACGGCTACCGCCTCGGCCAGGTCTTGACAACGCCTTACGCTTGGCGTTTTGCCATCCGGGCCGGCTTGCGCCGCAGCTGCCAGAGCTTCCTCGATCATGTCGGCAGCCTCGCCGAAGAGCAGGACGTGGCGCGTGCGCTGAAGCATTAGCCTGGCGGCTTCATGCCAGGGGAGGTGCTTGTCGCGCCCGCCGGCCAACAGGATGATCGGCTCGTCGAAGGCTTTGAGCGCTGCCACGAGTCTCTCCGGGCTGGTAGCGATACTGTCATTGTAATAGCTCACCCCGGACCGGTCTGCCACCAACTCCAGGCGGTGAGGCACTCCCGAAAACGTGGAAGCTACCTGGTGCATCGAGTGGGGAGAGACCCCCACCGTGTCCGCAATCGCGCAGGCGGCCAACACGTTGCTCACGTTGTGTTCGCCGCGCAGCCGTATCTCGGATACCGAGCAGACAGTTCGCCCCAGAGACTCTTCGCCCGGCCGGCGAAGGAAAATCTTCAGGTCATCTCCCTGTCGCTCAAGGCAGGCCCCGTCGTCAACCCGCGTCGACCGGCTAAACCAGCGCACCCTGCCGGCGGCCGTAGCCCCCAACCGGCGCGAGATGTCATTATCCAGCCCCATCACTGCCACGTCGTCCGGTTGCCGGTACTGGATGATAGCTCGCTTGGCGTGAACGTAGGCATCCATGGAAGGGTGCCGATCCAGGTGGTTGGGCGTGATGTTTAAGATAGCCCCCACGTGGGGACTCCACCCGCACAACAACGGCATCCAGAAAGGATCGAGCTCCCGCACCTTGCCGTCGGGCGCCGCCAACACGTGCGAATTGGCCGAAGGGTGGAAGTATTCCAGTTGGAAGCTGGAAAGTTCCATAACCACCCATTCATCCGGATCGATCTCATTGACCATCTCGATCAAGGGTTGGCCGATGTTTCCGCCCATGCGGACGCGCCGGCCGTCCACTCGCAGCATCTCGGCCGTCAGTGCGGTCGTGGTCGTCTTGCCACTCGACCCGGTAATGCCCAAAATCGGCGCCGGGCACAGAAAACAGAAAAGTCGACTTTCCGTGCTGAGCGGCACGCCGCGCGCTCGGGCTTCTTCCAGAAATTGGGACTCAAACGGCACACCAGGACTGACGAACGCAATCTCGCAGGCGTCGAGCAGGTGAGGAGAGTGTCCTCCCATCGCCAACTCTACGCCGGCTTGAGCGAGCGACTCCAGTCCATCGGCGTATGCTGTGAGCGGTTTGACATCGGTGGCGACCACGTGAGCGCCCTGGCCAACCAGATAGCGGGCCAGCGCCATCCCTTCACGCGCCATACCGATGACTAACACATGCCGCCCACGCAAACCGATAGCACGCTGTTTTTTGACGTGGTAAGGCATGCCGTGCACCTTTTTGAGTGCCGGGAAAAAACCCCGGACAGAATGCTGGGCCCGTGTGCCCAGGGTCTATCAGGCGACGACTTGCGCTGTGCTGGTGGCCAACTCCTGAACCGGAGCCCATTGGATTGTGTCTTTTTCGCGACGATTGCCGGCCGGCCGATCGATAATCAACTCATCGTTGAGTATGGCCTCGATGACCTCGTCCAGCGACACCAGCAATCGGCCCGAAGCACTGTAGTAGTGCCGGGTACCACGTTGCAGATCCCGGTCGATGGCCTCTACCAGGTTGAGCGCTGCCGCGTAGCAGGCATCCGCCTCGTTGCCTCGTGATCTACCATTGCGTCCGTTTCCATTCAACTGGGTTGTCGGTGAGCGCTTCATTACTGTATGCCTCCTTGGTTTTGAGCACGATTGATGTTGTTTACGGTCTCTATGCAATTTCGTCGATTTACTTCTGCGACTATGTCAAGGCCAAAGCGATACCTAACATGGCCAACAGAATACCTACCAGCCAGAAGCGTTGCACTACTTGAGTTTCAGACCAGCCCAGAAGTTCGAAATGGTGGTGTAATGGGCTCATCTTGAACAGGCGCTTGCCACCGGTCAGCTTGAAATAGCCGACCTGCAAAACTACAGACAGCGCCTCAGCGACAAAAGCAAAGCCAACCACGGGCAGCAGCAACCATTGACCGGTCATCAGCCCCACGACGGCAAAGGTGGCACCCAATGCCAGTGAACCGGTATCGCCCATAAAGAGTTCCGCCGGATAGGCGTTATACCAGAGAAACGCCAGAATTGCCCCCACTGCTGTGAAGTCAAATGCCACCAGCCAGATCTGTCCCTGGAGAAAAGCGATCACGCCGTACGCAGCAAATGCGACTGCACACAGGCTGCCGGCCAGGGCATCCAGGCCGTCGGTCAAATTGACGGCGTTTGAGAAACTCACGATCACGAACATAGCCACCGGCACGTACCACAAGCCGATGTCGATCTTTTCCGGAATTCCGGGGATAGCGACGCTGCGCAACCCTAACCCATAGTGCAGCGCCACTGCCGTCACTGCGGCCAGAATCGTCTGCCACAGGAATTTGTAGCGGGCCAACATCCCGGTCGGTACCCGCCGGACGCCGGTCAGGTCGTCGATGGCACCCAGCAGGCCGAACGTCACCATCACGCCCAACGGCACCAAAATGGAGCGCCCGATCAACGTTTGGCCCAGAAGGTTAGCGATGTTAAGCACGCCGGTGATGACCAGGACCGGCACGAGCACCATCAAGCCGCCCATCGTGGGCGTGCCCATTTTGGTTTGATGGCTGCTGGGTCCGTCGATACGAATCTGTTTGCCGATGCGCAACTGGCGCAACAGGTTGATCAACGGCACCCCCCAAATGACTGCCATCAAAAAGGAGATGGTCCCCAACGTAAGTGAGTAACCCATTATCGCTTCACCGCCGGCGCTTGAAGACCGATCACGATTTCTTCCATAGCCATCGAACGCGATCCCTTGACCAAAATGATGTCACCTGGCTCAACCAATTGCTGCAAATATTGGCTGGCAT
>CAZHBM010000223.1:0-6719 GCA_964529945.1 uncultured Anaerolineales bacterium
CGGCCGAGATCGTGGCCAGCCTCAAGGATGATCCGCAATGGCAGGCGCTGAAGGCCGTTCAATCGGGACAGTTGTACGCTTTCGCCAAGGGCATCTACAGCTGGGATCAGGCCGATACGCGCTGGATTCTGGGTCTTTCATGGTTGGCAACCAAGATTCACCCTTCTCTGTTTGCCGACACGGACATGATGCAGGAAGTTTTCGACTTCTACCAACAATTGTACGGGCTTGACCGGCAAAGCGTGGAGACCAACGTCTTGCCTGTGCTGCAAGGTGATGTACAATAGGCCTTTGCCGCCGTTTCCCATATCTAGAGACAAACAGCAAAGAGCCGGCCCGTGACAACCAACAAGCTCGGTAATCGCTATTTGATACTTCTAACCGGCGCACTCTTGTTGGTGCTGGCTCTTTCGCTGTTGTGGGGAAGATATCCTTCAGCCGCTCTGTCATCACCCGCAACCCTGTGGCAGGACCCCCTGGCCCAGCGGCTGGTGCTCAACCTACGGTTGCCGCGTATTCTGGCGGCAGTTGTATTGGGGATGGCCCTTTCAGCCTCAGGCAACGTTCTTCAGATGGTTTTCCGCAATCCACTGGTCGAACCGGGATTTCTGGGCGTATCTCAGGGAGCCGCTTTCGGCGCTGCACTGGCGATTATCGTGGCCGGCAGCGTCCCTTACCTGATCCAGGGGTCGGCACTGGTCTTTGCCTGCCTGGGAATGGTCCTGTCCTATTTCCTGGCACGCCACATCCGCTACGGGGGTTGGGTTTTGCGCCTGGTACTGTCGGGGATTGCCGTTTCGGCCATCTTCGCTTCCGGGGTAGGTATCTTGAAGTACCTGGCCGACCCGCTGACGCAACTGCCCGAGATCGTATTTTGGATGTTGGGCGGGCTTTGGGGAGTCACCTGGACCGATTTCTTAAGCATCCTACCCATTGTTCTTCCTTGCTTTGTGATCATTATCCTGATGCGCTGGCGGCTCAACCTGCTCTCGCTCAGTGACATCACCGCTTTCTCGTTGGGCGCGGTTCCCACCCGCGAGCGGGTGTTGGTGCTGGCGGCGGCCGTCGGGGCCACCTCGGCCGTGGTCTCAATTGCCGGCGTCGTCGGCTGGGTGGGCCTGATCGTGCCACACATCGCCCGCCGATTGACCGGCACGGACGCCCAGAAGGCACTGCCGGCGTCGTTGCTGATCGGCGGCATTTTTGTCCTGATCTGCGATGACGTGGCCCGAACGCTAATGCCAGGCGAGATTCCCCTGGGCATCCTGACATCACTGTTGGGAGCAGCGCTCTTTATGGTGCTGATGACCAGCAGCAATCCCTGGTTGCGCAAATGAACGCCGACGTCTACCAGTTGCGCCAATCTGTTGAACAGCCGCTCGGACCGGCCATCGTTTCCGTCTCCGGCGTCTTTTTCGGGTACCCGGGCACGACGCGGACGGTTTTGAGCGACATCGAGTTGGAAATACCCCAGGGAGCCATCACGGCTATCCTTGGCCCCAATGGCACCGGCAAGACGACGTTGCTGCATCTCATTCTCGGTATCCTCACCCCGGAACAGGGCGAGGTATCTATCGCCGGCCGTCCCCAGTCCGACTATATGCGCCGCGAACTCAGCCAACTGATCGGACTGGTGCCTCAGGATGAATATATTACTTTCGACTTCACTGTGTTAGAATACGTGTTGTTAGGTCGTGCGCCTTACATCGGTCCACTGGATATGCCCGGCGTCAACGACAGGCAGGTTGCTGCGGATGCTCTGCAGCGCGTCGGTATCCATCACCTTAGCGACCGACCGGTCGCCAATCTGAGCGGTGGTGAGCGCCAACTGGTCGTCATCGCCCGGGCGCTGGCCCAGCAACCGCGCATTTTGTTGTTGGATGAGCCGACCGCCCACCTTGACCTGGGCAACCAAAGCCGCATACTCACCATTCTGCGGACGCTGAACGAGCAAGGCGTCACCATCATTCTCAGCACCCACGACCCCAACATCGCCTCGGGGCTGGCACGTTTCGTGGTGTTGATGGCCGGAGGCATAGCGCTGGAAGCCGGTCCGACCGAAGTTCTGCTGACCTCGGAAAAGCTCTCGGCCATATACGGTGTCCCCGTGGAAGCATTGCGAATCGATAATCGACTTCTCATTACCCTGAGGTAAGAATCTGGGACGATAGTCTCTACAAGAGAGAGGACAGATATGAAGATTAGTGCTCGCAACACCCTGAAGGGAAAAGTCAAACACCTGGTTCACGGCGCGGTAAACTCCGAGGTCACCATAGAACTACCGGGCGGGATCGAGGTCGTCTCAATCATCACCAAAGCGTCGGCGGAAAATCTGCAACTGGCCGAAGGCAAGGACGTCTACGCCGTTATCAAAGCCAGCAACGTGATGATTGCGACCGAATAGTCCCAGACGAGAACCGGCATTTTACAGCAAACAGCCCCCGGTTCAATCTGGAAATCTATCCGTTGTGGAAATATCACGAACGCCATCACGCGGAGTCAAACGGGTTGATGCACTGGATGGCGTCCTGCAACCCGTCCGCAGGCCCTACCAGCATCAACACGTCCCCCTGGCGTAGCACGGTATCGCCGTGCGGCACAAGCACGTCACCCTCGCGCCTTAATCCAAGTAGGAGAACGTCACCTGGCAGTCGGACGTGTCTCAGGGGGCGCCCATCCATCCGCCGGTTGCTGAGAACCGTCTCTCTCACCTCAACCCCATCCGTAGTATCCGTCAGCATATCAAACGCAGCCGGGAAAAACAGTGCGCCCTCGAGCGCCAGTAGTGTCGCGGCCTGTGGCTGGATGATGCGCGTGCCTTGATCGGCCAGTTCGCGGGCTACCGCCGGCTCTCTGACAAGCGCAATGCGGTGAGGGATGCCAAATTTCTCCCGCGCCAAACGGCAGGCCGTCATATTGACCTCATCCAATGCCGTCATCGCGACCAAAGATAGCGCATCGGCAGCTCCAGCAGCTTCCAGGACGTCGGGGTCGGCAGGATTGCCATGGAGCACAGGGAGACCGCGGCGAGTCAGTTCGTCAGCCCGACGCTTGTCGGTCCCGACGACCATCAGTTTTTCACCCGACCGGTGCAAACGATTTGCCAGAAGGGCAGACATTTCGCCAACCCCGGCCAGAATGATACCCTTGCGTGCTGCTTCGACGTGCGGTGGCAACAACCGGTTGAACAGAATGGGCGACACCGTGCAGGTGACGATAGCCACCAGGATAACGGCAGCGTTCGTGCCTTCGTCGATAATTCCCAAATCGAGGCTGATGGCTGCGGCGGCAATAATGAGCGACAGGCGCGACGAGAGAATGGCCCCGGCCGCAAATGTGTGCCGCCAGGAAAAGTCGAAGCGATACAGAAGGACCGCCAGGAATTTTATGACATAGGCCACCAGGATCAGCGCCGGCACAAGAAGTAGAGCACGGGAAGAAGAGAAAAGGGCCGGCAAATCAAAACGGACTCCGACCATGATGAAGAAGATCGGGATGAAGAAGCCAAAACCGATCGCATCCATCTTCATGTGCAGATTGGATCCGTCCCGATCCGACAAGAGGGAGACAACCGCGCCTGCCAGGAAGGCCCCCAGGATAATTTCGGTACCCACCCCTTGGGCCACAACCATGAAGCCAACCATTAGCGCGAATGCGCCGCGCACCTTGATCTGCGCCGTGGCGTGCGAAAGCTCGTCGATCAACTGCCGCAACCAGGACAAGCGGGATATCCGCGAGCCCAGATTGGCGAAGACAACAAACACGGCTAATAGGAGTAGAATGAGAAGCAAATCAAAAGAGAGGCCACGGCTCAGAGCAGCCACCACAACACTGATGAGCAACAGGGTGGCAAAGTCCGCCACCAGGGCCGTCAACAGCAGCGACTGCCCGTAGCGCGTACTCGTGAGATTCCTTTCTTTGAGCACTGGCACAACAATACCGAGCGAGGTGGTGCTTAAAATGAGCGCCATCACCAACGGCGCTTTCACCAGCCCTGTCTGCTGCAAACCGAGTGCCACGAGCAGCCCCGCCCCCAAGGTCAACCCGAAAACTACAACCGCCAATACCATCGGGTTGCTGAAACGACCGTTGTCCTCGTTTCGCGCCCGCTGGGTGATCGAGGCGAAATCGACTTCCAGTCCAGACAGGAACATCAGGTAGGTGAAGCCAAAGGTGGACAGAAATTCAAGTGTACTGCTATCTTGGATCAGGTTGAAGCCACTACGCCCGACGATGATACCGGCCAGAATTTCGCCCACAACGATGGGTATTCTCAGGCGACGCAGCCGGGATGCAAACAGCGGCACAATCGCAGCCAATCCTGTGATAAGCAGCAAAGACAGGACTGGTATGTTCCCCTCCATAGGATGGCCCCCTACAGGCAAGTTATCTGGCAGGTTGAATGTCGTTGATGGCGCCCAGCTTGTTCACCTGCAGGATCCAACGGCTGCCGGGCTGATATTGCTGGTATGAACCGAGGCTACTCGGGCTATACCCGTAGGTCTTTCCGTCGGCATCGAAAGTCACGCTGAACTGTTCCTCACGTGGCCCCTCCCGTTGGCCAGGCTGAAGCTGGACGGCCGGCCAGGTGGGTGCCATCGTGTCACCCGTCAACAAGAGGCTGTCCACCACCTGCCATTCCTGCGCGCTGTACGCGCACCAATCGGCGTAGACCTGGTATTCGCAGTCCTGTACCACCTCACCATAGCCAGAACCGGTGTCCTGGGTATATGGCGTGCCGCACACCTCCACTGCCCCGGGCGCTGGCTGATCCTGGGTATGGTGAATCTTTTGTGAGCAGGTACCGACATCGGCGCCTGCAGGAATGTCGCTGAGCCAGCCCTCGTGAGTGACCGGTACCAATGCCTCAACAGCAATGCTTCGCTGCCAGGAAGCCTGCGTCACCGTCGCCACAACGTCGTTAGTCCTGGTCAACAGGAACACCAAAAGGGCGATAAGGCCGATGGCCACCGCCCCGATTACATAGACAATCGGGCTGCAGCCACGGCTCGCTTGCGCTATCTGCGGCGACGCCTTCACAGGACGGCCCATTGGCGCGCCACACTTGGCGCATTTCAGGGCACTGGCAGGATTGAGGGTGCCACACGACGGGCAGGCTACGTCGGGAGCCTTCTTATCCTGGAAAGCGCCCAGAACATCCCCGGCTTTGCGCGCCTTACCCTCGGTCAAATCGGCACCACACTGAGAGCAGATCTTCGTGCCGGCCGGATTTCGTGCGCCACAATAGGCACAATGGATATCCGGCCCGGCTTTCGCCTGCTGGATCTCAGCCTGGTCTTGGACCAGTTTCTCCTGCGCGGCCTGTTCGAAGGCCACATTTTCCGGTTGCGGCGCACCGCAGCCGGCACACGTTTTATTTGGGCCGGGATTCTTGGCCCCGCAGTTGGGACAGGTCCATTGCAGACGCACGTAGCCAACGGTTTTTTTTGCCACATTCGCCTCCATGCCAGCTCACTGAAACAATTTTGACTTCGGCCCCCTCGCCCGGCAATCGGACAGGCCAGGCAACCGATCCAGACTCAATTACCAAGATCGACGAAACGGCCGTCGTCAGACTTCTGCGGCGCCGCACCAACTTTGCCTTCCAGCCAACCTCGACGAACGCCGCTGCGACAATCGAACTCGGGCACAAATGGTTTTATGTCAAGTAACGGCGCGCCGTCCAGAATGTCGACGTCGTCGACCATCAGGTTTCCACCGGATATCTCCCTCAGCCGCACCAACGACAAACCGATGGCATTTGGTCGCGCCGGTGCACGGGTAGAAAACACACCCCGAGCCACGTTGTCCAGAAACGGCTTGACCATCAATCGCACTTCGGAAATTTTGTGAAAATGGTACAGCAGAAGGATGTGTGAAAATCCCTCCAAATCAGCCAGGCCGCTCACGTAATCGGGGAATACCTCAACGACGGCCGAGATCCCGACAGCCCCTATGGATTGAATCGGAGAACCTTTCGCACTTTTGAGCGGTGAATGAATAATGCCGATAGGCTGATACAGGATAGGCTCCAATGGTCATCTCCTCGGGTTCGGCTGCGCCGGCCTCAACAAATGCCAACCCATCATAAATCAGAAGTCCAATCGAGGCAATATTCGTCTTTATCTTGTCATTCTCGATTTATGCCTGTCTTTGGCAATCGTCTGCACAAGCCTTTTGTACAGGCTGTGAGGCTATGATATAATATAAACATCCAACGTTCCACCTCGCAGTTCGGCCCTAATTTCACATCTTGATAGGAGGTCTTTGACGAAGATGCGCACCTCGATGATACCCGACTCAGATTATAGGCGTCGTATCGCCAGGCTGCAGGAAGAAATGGCCAAGGCTGATCTGGATATTTTGATCACCTATTCGTCCGAATCCGAGCCGGCCAGCAGCCGTTACCTGGCTGACTTCTGGCCCTTTTTCGATTTCGCCGGCGTGGTGGTCCCACGCGAGGGTGAGCCGGCGCTCATTACCGGCGGCCCTGAATCTTTCGAATTCGCGCTTCAGTTCTCGCGCATTAAGAACATTCGCATCCACCCATTGTTCGTCGAATCGTCAGCCCCCGATTGGGTGCCCGAAGTCACCTACGAAGATTTTTCTTCCATCCTGTCGGCCATATGCCCTGAACGAATCCAGCGTATCGGCGTGACCGACTGGAATATTTTCCCGCACCCCATCTTTCATGACCTGCAGAAGGCCGCTCCGGGGGC
>CAZHBM010000224.1:0-6702 GCA_964529945.1 uncultured Anaerolineales bacterium
ATCCCCTATTTGCAGGACCAATTACTCAAAGGCAAGCTATCCCGGCGTGAATTTGTCCGATTCGCCTGTTTGTTGGGCGCCTCGGTGACCGCGGCTAATGCGCTGGCGGCCTGTGGCGGGGCGACTCCTACCGCAGAACCAACGATGGTCCCCACCAAGGCACCCGAGCCCACCGCCGTGCCGCCCACAGCGACGTCTGCGCCGGCCCCCACCGCCACCCCTGAACCAATGGCGGCCACGGGACCCGTGCGCGGCGGCACGCTGCGCATCGCCAGCAACGTGCACAAGGTTACCCACCCGGCCCAGTTCTCGTGGGTGGCCCCGTCCAACCAGTTGCGCCAGGTGGCCGAATATCTGACGCTGACCGACGGCGAGAATATCACCCATCCTTATCTGCTTGACCGTTGGGAGACCACTGAGGACCTGTTGACCTGGACGCTCTACCTGCGCCAGAACATCAACTTCAACAACGGCGACCCGTTCAATGCCGACGACGTGGTTTTCACTATGGGACAATGGTTGAATGAAGACGTCGGCTCTTCGATGCTTGGTTTGCTGTCCTACCTCAAGCCCGAGAACATCGAAAAGGTTGACGACTACACCATTATACTGCACCTTGATCGGGCCGAGATCGGTGTTCCCGAGCATCTCTACCATTATCCGGCCCTGATCCTCAACCACCGGACCTTCGAGGGCGACTTCATCAAGGCGCCCCACGGCACCGGTCCGTACCTGCTCGAGGATTACAGCGAAGGTGAGCGCGTGGCCTTGAAGCGACGCGACGACTACTGGCAAGCCGGCGACGACGGCGACCCGCTGCCCTACCTGGATGGCATGGAGTTCATCGATATGGGCGAGGAAATGTCGGCCTGGTTCGCCGCCATCACCTCGGGTGAAATCGACCTGCTGGACCTGGGTGACCAGAGCGGCGCCGATACATTTGTGGCACTGAAAGATTCGCCCGAGGTCGTACTGCAAGGCATTGCCACGGCTCAGTGCCGTGTTCTGCGTATGCGCGTGGATATGGACCCCTGGACCGACGAAAACGTGCGTATGGCACTGAAACTCTGCCAGGACCGCGAGAAAATCCTTAACCTGGCTTACTTCTCCGAAGGCGCTCTGGGACAGGACTTCCACGTCTACCCGGGACACCCCGAGTACTGCGAGAAACCCATTCCGGTCTACGACCCTGAAAAGGCCAAACAATTGTTGGCCGACGCCGGCTACCCGGACGGCCTGGACGTGGAAATCGCCGTTGGCTCGGGTTGGCCCGATGTGGTGTCCTATGCAGAAATCCTGAAGGAAGATGCCGCGGCAGGTGGTTTCAACATCACCATCAACCCCATGCCGGTCAGCCAGTACTGGGAGCAATGGACAGAGGTCGCCCTGGGAATCACCCCCTGGACGCACCGTCCCTTGGGAACCATGGTGCTGAACCTGGGCTACGCTGCCGACGCGGATGGCAACCCTGTTTCCTGGAACGAGACACGCTGGGTCGACGACGAGTTCAACCAGTTGCTTCTGGAAGCCAACGGCACGCTGGACGTTGACAAGCGTCGCGAGATCTTCTGCAAGCTGGAAGATATCCAGTACAATCGCGGCTCCATCGGGCTGCCCTACTGGAAGAACATCTGGATGGCCTATCGACCCGTCGTCCACGAGGTTCCCGCGCATCCCACCTACTATATGAACTTCAACCGTGTTTGGAAAGAGCAAGCCTAGCTAACCTCGGTTAGGTTCCGCCCATCACGGCAGCCGGCACTCGCCTCCTCTGGTAGTGCCGGCTGCCGCCGGTGTTACCGTTCACGCTGCAGCCGGAACGAGCCAGCCGTCGCCGGTGACAAGTGAAAGGACTCATTCTTTATGGCAAAATTCATCGTTCGGCGAATCCTGCTGATGCTGCTGACTATGTTCATCGTTTCGGTGGCAGTCTTCGCGATCACTGAAGCCTCCCCGGGCAACGTGGCCCGCAATGTGCTGGGCATCCACATTACCCCCGCACAGGAAGCCTCGTTTTTGGCCCAGACCGGTCTGGATCAACCGCTGTACGAACGCTACATCGCCTGGTTGATCGGCAGTGATTGGCGCGCGTCGGCCAAGGTTGGGATGCCGCTGAAGCAAATCAAAACCGAGGAAGGTTTCCACGAATGGTGGGCTGTCGAGCCGGACGGCACATTGGTGAGGTGGAAATTCGAGGGTGACAACTTGATTGCCGAACGACGCCAGCCGGATGGCAGCGTCGAGGAAAGTGTCGACAATGGGCGTTGGCAGGTCAAAGACCCGGCCGTAGAACTCAAGCGTCTGGACAATTATAGGAATGAGTTGCTTGAGAATCCACTCATATCGGAGCAGGACCGTCAAATCATATTACAGCAATTAAACATTATCATTCAGGTATTATCCGACAGTCAAAATGAACCCTCGGCCCAAATCGAAGCCCAACTGGCTGCACCGGAAGCAGCACTGGATGCCGAGATAGACCCCGAAGCCTCGCGCATAGAAGATAGTTTCAAGGAGGGTGCAGACGCTCTGGCGGGCGACAATTTCGTCAAGGCCATTTATGCCATTCAAGACCTGTATGCTACCCAAGGGACCGAATTGGGTACCGCCGAACTGAGATCATTGTCGCGCCGTATCGGCCAGGTGGCCGGTGACGTGGAGCCTTACCAACCGGTGCTGGCCTCCAATCTGCAACTGGCGGCCGATTCGCTTGAGGCCGGCGACCCCGATGCCGCCCGAGGGGTATTGGTCGACGCCGAAACGCAGTTGCGCGAGCTGATTGGATCGCTGGACATCGTCGCCGATGCCCTCAAACAATCAGATTATGGCGGCGCGGCCGACGTCCTGGCCTCACTGGCCTCCCAACCACCTGAGGCGATCGGGCCGGCGCAGTTGGATTTCCTGCCTGCACCCCTCAACAACCTGAGGAAAGCAGTCGACGACCAACTCCCCCAATTGGGTGAGGCGCTCAGCCTGGCGGTCGACAATCTCAGGCAGGGCAATGTCCAGGTCGCCCAAGAGGCATTGGCTTTGGCTGCCCAGGAGTTGCGTGCCGGCGGGCGTATCATCGTCATCACCAATGCCGCCCGCCAGGCAAGGGTCATCCGCACGGCCTGGGGCGTCGACTTGCAGAACCATGCCGTGCGCTGGGAGAAGGGCGGCGGCAAGATTACCTGGAGCCTCGTACCCGGCTCCGGCTGGCTGGCTTTCACCGGCGGACCGGTGGAGTACATACCCCTCCAGAAGGGGCTCCTCCGAGGCGATCCCGGCGTGTCGTTAAGGACGGGCCGCCCGGTCGCCAACCTGATTTTCACCCGCCTGCGCAATTCGTTGGTCCTGGCCGGCATCGCCTTCGTGATTGTCATGCCGATAGCCCTCATCCTCGGCCTCATTGCCGGTCTGAATGAAGGCAAGCTATTGGACCGGGTGCTGTCTGTGGGCGGCATGATGTTCTCAGTCACCCCCGAGTTTGCCACCGGTATCTTCCTGATCCTGATCTTCGCCTCGTGGCTCAAGATCGTCCCGGGGGCGACAGTGTTCGGTGAGGATGCGCCCTGGAGCCGTCCCGACATGCTCGTTCTGCCGGTCGCAACGCTGACACTGATCGAGCTGGGTTATGTGTTGCGCATCACCCGCGCCAGCATGGTAGAGGTGATGAAGGCGCCCTACATCCGGACCGCTTTCTTGAAGGGCCTGCCTTACCGGCGGATCGTCGTCCGCCACGCACTAAGAAACGCCCTGATGGCGCCCATCACCGTGATTATGCTGCACGTCAACTGGCTGCTGGGCGGCATCGTGGTCGTCGAGGTCGTCTTTGGCTATCCGGGCCTGGGATACTATCTGCTGCAGTCGGCTCTGTTCAAAGACTTCAATGCCATTGAGGCCGGCGCCATCATCCTGGTGGCCGTGGCCGTTGGCACCCAGTTGCTCGCCGACATCGTTTACACGTTCCTTAATCCGCGCATTCGCTACGGATGATCCTTGCTGAAGGAGACATCATATGGCTTTAAGCCAGCAGACAATGCCCAAAGCTGTCGCCCCTCCGTCGAAGTGGCGGCGTATGTGGGAAGGCATCACGCTACTCTTCCATTCTAAGGTCGCCGTCATCGGCTTGCTGATCGTCCTGTTCTGGGTTTTCGCAGCCATTTTCGCCCCCCTCTTGACGCCATACGCGCCCACCCACCAGGACGCACAAGCTCAAAACGTGCCGCCCGGCCCCGGGCATCCGTTAGGCACCGACAGCCTGGGACGCGACCTTTGGTCGCGCCTGATCTACGGCGCGCGGGTGGTTCTGGTCATCTTGCCGGTCAGCGACACCGTCTGGATACCCGGAGGCACGGCCCTGTGGGGGGTCTTCATCGGGTTGGTCATTGGGGCCACCCTGGGCCTGCTGGGCGGTTACGTAGGCGGCTGGGTAGATGAAGTTGTCATGCGTCTGTTAGACGCCATGATGGCCTTCCCGGTCATCCTGCTGTATATGATCATTATTGCCGCCCTGGGCGCGTCGGCTATGAACGTGGTGCTGGCCATTGCCATCGTGGGTACACCGGGTATCGCCAGGCTCGTGCGCAGCCTGACCCTCGACATCCGCACGCGTGATTACATCCGTGCGGCCGAGGTTCGCGGCGAAAACCGGCTCTACATCATGTTCGTGGAGATTCTGCCTAACGCCCGCGGTCCGATTATCATCGACGCTATGCTGCGGGTCGGCTACGCCATCTTCGCAATGGGTACCCTGGGTTTCCTGGGGCTGGGGCTGCCGCCCCCATCACCAGACTGGGGAAGTATGGTCGCCAAAGGCCGGCAATATATCCTGGCCGGCAGCCCGTGGGCGGCTTTGTGGCCTTCGGTAGCCATCGCCAGCCTGGTGGTCGGTCTGAATCTGTTTGCCGACGGCCTGCGTGAAGAACTGACGCGCTACCAGTAAAATGAAACTGAACGAGAACGTTTCCAAGGGCCTGATTTTGCTGACCGGCCGGCAAACAACTTCGCCGCCGTCCGGCCCAAGACAACTGGCAGGGAGTATCTGCTTATGATTATGGAGAGGACATCTGTTGGTCCCATTCTGAGAGTTAAGGATCTGGCCATTTCCTACGAAACCCGCTACGGTGACGTCGAGGCGGTGCGCCAGGTCTCCTTCGATGTCCATCGCGGAGAGACTGTCGGCATCGTCGGCGAATCCGGCTGCGGCAAGTCGACGGTTGCCTTTGGCGTCGTCGACTTTCTGGGCGCAAACGGCAAGATCGTCCACGGCAGTATCAATTTCCAGGGGCGGGAACTGGTCGGCCGGTCACAGGCCGAACTGCGCACCCTTCGCGGCGATCAGATCGCCATGGTCTATCAAGATCCGATGCAGGCCCTCAACCCCTCCGTCACGGTCGGCGAGCAGTTGGCCGAGGTGCTGACCGTCCACCGCGACATTTCTCACGAAGAAGCCTGGGAAAAGTCGATCGCAATGCTGCAACGGGTTTACATGCCCGACGCCAAGGCGGTGATGCATCGTTTCCCGCACCAGGTATCGGGCGGCCAGCAGCAACGCGTGGTCATCGCTATGGCCTTGCTGAACAACCCTGCCCTGCTGATCATGGACGAGCCCACCACCGCTCTCGACGTGACCGTCGAGGCGGTAGTCCTCGACCTGATCGACGACCTGAAGCGTGATTTCGACACCGGCATCATCTACATCACCCACAACCTGGGTGTCATCGCCCGTGTGGCCGACCAGGTGGGTGTGATGTATGCCGGAGAGATGGTCGAGCGCGGCAGCGCCGAAGCCATTTTCGCCAGCCCGCAGCACCCTTACACGCAAGGGCTGATGCGCTGCGTGCCCAGGCTGGGGACCAGCAAGGAAAGCAGCCGCCTCTATCCCATACCCGGCCGTGTGCCGGCGCCCAAGGATCGGCCGGCAGGCGCGTGCATATTTGCCCCCCGCTGCGACTACGCTACCGGCAAGTGTCACGGGGAAAGGCCGGCCCTGCGCGAGATTGTGCCCCAGCACCTGGCGCGTTGTTTCTACTCGGAAGAGATTGACCCCGCCCAATGGCAGCCTCCCGAGGATATGCTGGTCAAGAAGCTGCCCCAGTCGCAAGCCGATGCAGAAGCGTGTATCCTGACTCTGGACAATCTGAGAACCTACTACGAGCAGGAATCCAGGTCGCTGGCCAGCCTGTTTGGGCTGGGTGAGAAACAGCAAGTCAAGGCCGTTGACGGCGTCAGTATGAAGGTCGCGCCCGGCCTGACCATCGGCGTCGTCGGCGAGTCGGGCTGCGGCAAGAGTACACTGGCCAAAACGATTGTCGGTCTCGAATCGCCTACCGGCGGCAAGATGGAGTTTCTCGGCTTCGACATCACCAACCCGGTCTCGGACCGCGACCTGAAACTGATCGAAGAGCTGCAGATGGTCTTCCAGAATCCCGATTCGACCATGAACCCGTCCTACAGCGTCGGCAGACAGATCGCCCGGCCCATCAAACGTTTCCACACCGTACCTTCGAACGAGGTCTACCCGGAGGTCAACCGGCTGCTACGTGCGGTGCGACTGGACCCCTCCTATTATTGGCGACTGCCGCGCCAGTTGAGCGGTGGTGAAAAACAGCGCGTCGGCATCGCCCGGGCCTTCGCCAGCCGACCCGACCTGGTCCTATGCGACGAGCCGGTGTCGGCTTTGGACGTGTCCGTTCAGGCGGCGGTGCTGAACCTGCT
>CAZHBM010000225.1:0-6698 GCA_964529945.1 uncultured Anaerolineales bacterium
CGATGCCATTGATCTGATTCGCGACACTGTCGATTCACAGCTGCCGCAGTTAGGTGCCAGGAGGTGGAGCCATGCCATCCCTCGAAGCGTACAGCCAGCAGATCAGCGACATGGGTCTCGACCGGCTGGAGATTTCAGCCTCCAACCCACAGGAGGCCCGGCAGGCTATTCAGACGATTGACCATCTACAGCAAGACTTGCGCCAGATGCGGCACAGCATCAATTCCGACATGGTCGGCATTCGCGCCATGTACCGCGAACGGATGGCTCAGCGGCCGACGTCGCTGGATCGGGCACGACTTCTGGGCCGTATGTCAGCCGAGCAGTTCGTGCGTGAAGAACGGCTCCGGCTACGCCAGGAACGTGACCAACGCCTGGCTGGCTACCACTCTCTTAGTCTGACCATTCGCGATATGATCGTCCAGATGGACACCGCCCGGCGCCGGCTGGAGGCTTACATCGGGCACAGCGCCGTCGACGTAGTTGGGTGACTGAAGCCATTATTATGTTGCCGGATTATCGCGCCGCCTGAAACAGGCGGGCCACCTGAGGCGCACAAATCGATCATTCCCTGCAAGCGACTGCTTTGCAGGGTTTTTGTTTGCCGGCCTGCCCGATTCGTGCAATACACACCGACCTTGTCGGGTTTGACAGTCGCCGACCCATGTGTTACACTGGGACTCGGTAAAAGACCGACCGGTCGGTTTTGGACGGGAATACAGTAATGGGCAAAGAAGACAGCAAAGAGAGAATATTGGCCGCGGCGATCAGGGATTTCGCCCAAAAAGGTTTCGCCAATACCAGTATGAATGACATCGTGCGAGCATCGGGTCTGAGCAAGGGAGGTGTCTACTGGCATTTCGAGAGCAAAGACGCCATCGTCGAAGCGGTTTTCGACCAGTTTTTCTCCGAACAGGCGGCCCAGACGGAGGCAATTCTGGCTCAGGATGGTCGCGCGGCCGACAAGCTCAAGCGTATTGCGCGGGCGGCCGGGCAGCAGGCCGAAATGTGGCTGGCCCAGTTCCCGTCACCGATGGAGTTCTACGCGCTGGCGGTACGTGATACGTCTCTGTCACAGACCCTGCGACGATACTTCGTCGAAAATGAGATCCGGCTGGCCGAACTGATCGAGTTGGGCATCGCCGACGGCCAGTTGCGACCGGTCGACGCCGGGCAAACGGCGATCGCGCTGACCGGCCTGTTTGAAGGCCTGTTGCTGCTATGGGTCATCGACCCTCAGCAATTTGATTTCGCCGCCCAGGTGGAGGCGGCCGTGGACCTGTTGCTGGACGGATTGGGGAACCAGCAGGAGCGAGACAATGCCTAAGAAAATTCACGAACGCAAACGTCCGGCCGGCTTGATGCGTCTCCTTCTCAGGGCGCCCATCTGGCTGTATCGGCTGGGATTGGGTAGTTTACTGGGCAAACGATTTTTACTCATCAACCACGTCGGGCGCAAAAGCGGCAAGCTGCGCCAGGCAGTGGTCGAGGTCATCGGCCACGACGAGCAGACGGGCGCCTACTACATATCTTCCGGTTATGGCACCCAGTCACAATGGTATCAGAACCTGCTGGCCGAACCGCAGGTGACGATTATGGTCGGTCGCAAGCTGCTGCCGGTTACCGCGGTGCACTTGAGTCCCGCCGAAGCTGGTGACACTTTGCTGGACTACGCCCGGCGCCACCCAACTGCCATCAACAGCCTGGCGCGCGTGCTGGGCTATGAGTTAGACGGCACCGAGGCCGATTATCGCGCCCTGGGTGAAGAAGGCATCCTGCCGGTGATACGCTTCGATCCACGCCCGGTAGGCCGGGAAGGACAAACCGGCGAAGGAGGCCAAGAACGACGACCAATGGCATAGCATTCCTGTTTCGGGTCAACCTGGCACTCTTAATCGTGCACGAACTGGATGCCGTACGGCGTCGCGAATGGCGCTTATTTCCCGGCCTACGGTCGTTAGCGGACGAGACTGCCTTTCAGGTATTCGCCCTGCCTCACGTGCCACCTCTGGCTCTGATCTTGTGGTTGGTTTGTTCCCCGCAACCGGCGGTGCGCTTCTGGGTCTAGTTGGCGGTGGACGCGTTCTTGGTGCTCCATCTTGGGCTGCATCGGTTGTTTTCCGGTCGCCAGGCCAGCGATTTCGGGGCTTCATTTTTGAAGTGGCCGATTGTGGCCATGGCTGATCTGGGTTTGCTCCACGCGGCATTGTTGCTGGTCGGTGTTAGTTGAGTCGGAGAGGCAAAGGTAGGCGCCGAGAAATGATCGAGGCAGCCAGAACGCCCCCTGGGGCGTCAGGCGTGGGGCGACCTGGGCCGGCGCGGCGTCGATAGGCTAAAGATCGACGGGTGTGCTGGTTGTGACCCGTGGGTGTGGTATCTCCACCTGCAGCAGCAGACCACCGGCGACTTGATTCTGCAGTTTCAAACGCCCACCCAACAGGGCCACCCGCTCGCTAATGCCCAGCAGGCCGTAGTGACCGTCGCCGGGAATCTGGGCCAGGTCAAAACCGGGGTCCAGGCCACGCCCGTTGTCGGCGATGGAAACCATCAAGGTACGTGGTGAGGTGTGTCGCACGGACACCTGCGTCGCCGTGGCATCGGCGTGCTTGCGGACGTTACGCAATCCTTCCTGCACGATGCGGAACACCGGCAACTCAATCGATTCAGGCATCCGCCCCAGGGCCGGGTCGAGGTCCAACAGGACCGGTATGCCGGTGCGGTCGGCCCAATCCCGGGTGTAGGATTGGATAGCCGCCCCCAAGCCCAGGCTATCGATAGTGGGCGGGCGCAGATCGCCGCAGATGCGGCGCAGATCTTCAACCAGGACCCGAACGTCATCGCGAATGCTGGTCAGCTCCTGTTGGACGGCGGTTGTATGCTGCCCGTCGCCGTCCAGCTCTTCGAGTTGGTAGTTGACTCCCAACAAGTCTTGAATCACCTCATCGTGAATTTCCCGAGCCAGGTGCTTACGTTCCTGCTCCAACTCGGTGAGTAATCGGCGTTGGGCGGCCAGGGAGGCCGCGTTGGCGCTGTCCAGAGCGGCGATTTGCTGGGACAGTTGATCGAGTAACTGCCGCTTAACCGAGTCTGGCGAAGCCAGTTGTCTCTCCAACTGAATCTGCTCGTGGCGCAGTTTTTCGGCCTGGTCGCGCGCGCGGTAGTAACTGTCAAGCGCCCAGATGATGGGGGTCAGTTCCTGGCGATGGGTGGTGCCCACGCTGGCGGCCAGGATCTCCTCACGGTCGGTCTCATCAGACTGATACTCGGCCACCTGCTGGCCTTGGCGCAGAACGATGATGCGATCGGTGACGGCCAACAGGTGATCAACGTTGTTGCTGGCAAAAATGACAGCCGTTCCTTGCTGGCGCCAACTCTGGATGAGCGACAGGAGCTTCTGCTGACAGGGGTAACTCAAGAGTAAAATTGGGTCGTCGATAATCAGCAACAGACACGGACGAGTCAACGCCCGTGCAATGGCAATCATCTGCCGCTGCTCGCCGGACAGGTTGGCCACTTTCTCGTGCGTGGAGCGAATGTGTACTTCCAGCTGGGCCAAGATGCGCGCGGCTTCGTGTTCCATCTTGCGCCGGTTGGGCACTCGCATCCAGGAAAACACCGCCGGCCAACCGATTTCGTGGCCCAAGAAGATATTGCTGACGACGTCCAGGTCATCCGCCAGGTCCGGCTTCTGGTGAATCGTCTCGATGCCTAACGCCCGCGCCCGGAACGGCAGCCGCAACTGTTTGCCTTCAAGGAAAATGGCGCCTTCGTTGGGTGGGTAGGCGCCCGCCAACAGCATCGATAGAGCCGATTTGCCAGAGCCGCTACGGCCAGCCAGGCCCACCACTTCGCCAGGGAATACGTCCAGACTGACGTGTTCGAGCGCCGAAAGTGTGCCGAAGCTTTTGGACAGATTGACGGCCTGTAGCAGCGGCTGCATCGCCCGTCACTCCTCACAACGACGACTGTTTTCGCCGCCAATAATCCATCAGGATGGCCGATAGGATCATGGCGCCGATCGCCAACGTTTGCCAATACGAAGGAAACCCCAACAGAACCAGGCCATTGCGGATGACCTGCATGGTCGCGGCACCCAGCAGGACTCCCACCACACTGCCCTGGCCGCCGAACAGGCTGGTACCACCGACCACTGCGGCGGCGATGATGTCGATCTCGTAACCCACAGCGGCAGTCGGGGCAGCTACCCCCAGGCGGGCGGTCATCAACAGGCCGCCGATCGCGGTCAGCAGTCCGCACAGTGAATACACCAGCACCTTGACCTGCATGGTGTCCACGCCCGTAACAGCCAAGGCTCGTTCGCTGCCGTGTAGGGCGTAGATGTAACGCCCTAACACGGTCTGATCGAGCAAAAAGGTAATCAGGAGCGCCACACCCACCATGATCAGCACCGGCAGAGGAACGGCCAAAGGCCCGATAGGCACGTCATATTGGCCCAGCACCCGAAACGACTCTTGCAAGCTGCGAATCGGCCAGCCACCAGTCAGACCAAAGGCGATGCCACGGGCAATGCTCATCGTGCCCAACGTGACGATTACTGCCGGTAGCTTGACTCGGGCCACCATAATGCCGTTCACCCAACCGAGCGCCCCACCGGTAAGCAAACCAGCCGCCACCGCAGAGGGCACGGGCACGCCGGAACGCATAGCCAGGGTGGTCACCAGGGCCGACAGCGCCATAACCGCGCCAACTGACAGGTCGATGCCGCCGATGATAATGACGATACATTCACCAAAGGCAGGTATAGCGATCCAGGAGAATGACCGCAGCACGTTGAATAGATTGTTGCCGGTAAGGAAGGTATTGGTCTGCAAACTGAGAAAGGTGCCCACGACCAGCAACAGCAGCAATACAACCGTCTCCTGCCGGCCAACGAGCGCGCGCCAGGGTTGGTGTTTGGTCAGCAAAGGCGGGCTGTCTTCAATCTGCATAGGTACCTCCCAGCCAATTTGGGGTGTATCTACTCGATCAGATCATCCACAATCTGGCGTAACGTAGCTGCATCCAGCTCCTTTTTGTCCAGGAATGCCAATGCGCCGGCCTCCAGGCCCAGGCGGTGAAATTCCCGGTCGGGGTAGGCGCTGATCAGGACGATGCGAGAGGACGGGGCGAGAGCTTTGATGCGCCGGGTGCACTGGATACCGTCCTCGTTGTCAGCCAGCACAACGTCAATCAGCGTCAGGTCAGGCACAATTTTTTGCACCAGGCTGGTAGCCTCTGCAATCGTGTCTGCCTCATAGATCATCGCTTGGGGGCAGGTCCGGCCCACAAGCCGGCGCAGGTGGCGCCGGTAGCGGGCATTATCGTCCACCAGGAGCAACGTCACCTGGCCCTGGATGGGGGCTTCGAGCTTTTCCGCCGTCAGCTCACGTGCAGGGGACGAGGAACCCAATACCTCCGGATGTTGGCGCGAATAGTTGACCGCCTCTAGCCGGCTCTGCACGTCCAATTGCCGGTATAAGCGGGTCAAGTGGTTCTCGACTGTTTTGACACTCAGGTGCAACCGGCGGCCGATCATCTGGTTGTCAAGGCCCTGCTGCAGCAGGCTGAGAATGTCACGCTGTCGCCGCGTTAGGCTGGGGGGCGAGGAGGCGTCGTCTCGATAGCTGACCAGTTTGCCCACTAATGGGCTGGAAACCCAGCGACCACCATCCAGCACGCGCCGGACGGCCAGTTGAAGATCACCCAACGGCTGGTCTTTCAGGTGGTAACCGTCGACGCCGGCGCCCAATAGACCTTGTACGTACACGTCGTCATCGTAGGCACTGACGACCAGTATCTTCATATCGGGGTGGTGAGCGCGTATCTGGCTGATGGCGGATACCGGCTCAAACTCAGGCATAGTGACGTCAAGCAGCAGAAAGTCGGGATTGGTCTTGTCTAAGGCCGCCACAAGAGTCGGTCCGTCACCAACCTCACCCACGACTTCCAGGCCAGGAATTTCCTTGAGAGCATTGCGGATGCCGTTGCGTACCACGGCATGATCGTCCGCCAGAAGAACCCTTACTGTGTTCATATCTGCTGTTATTATACCATTTTTGGAACCCAAACACACCTACCGGGCCGTCTGTAGAAAGGGGGAGAATCCCCTAACGCTGACAGGGGAAATCCGCTCCCTACTTTGAGGGGACAGGGGGGTGAAATTTTGTACATCTTTGTTATACTGGTAATTATGAACGCGGAAGTCTGTGCGGAAATGACGAGCACCTTTCTGCTTCAATCGATGGATCGGCCGGGAGTCTTCATACAGTAAGTCGGCAGTGCTCTCGAAGTGATCCCCAGAAGCTGTGGACTTGCAGCTTCCTCTCATTCCCCTGCCAGCAACGGCAGCAGTCCACCCTGATTCTCAAAGAGGAGGTGTCTATCGGGTACTGACTTGTGTCCCTGGAAACAGCGAAGAAGTGTATGTGCGTTCGTTTTTGGAGGAACAACAAGGAGGAAGACTGCTGTGAAAAGACAATTGCGTAACTTGTTAGTATTGCTGGTATTGGTCAGTCTGGTGTTGGCGGCGTGTGCTCAGGCAACCCCCACCAAAGCACCGGCCACGGAAGCCGTTCAGAAAACGGAGGTCGCCACCGCGGCGCCAACTGAAGCGCCCGCTGCGGCGACGGAAGCGGCGGCTGCGGCACCCGAGAAACTGACCATCGCCTGGATCCCCAAGGCGCTCAACAACCCGGTCT
>CAZHBM010000226.1:0-6696 GCA_964529945.1 uncultured Anaerolineales bacterium
CTTCGCCGTTGGGAGCCTGATCCTGTGGCTGGCACCTCTCGTTCTATACCCTCATTGGATTGTCGACTGGCTGCGTACAAGCCAATGGCAGGGGCCGAGGCTGCTTGAGATCACGCCCAGCATTTGGGGTGTATCCAGCCAGATATTCCACACGCCAAGCCGCGCCATTGCGCTGGCCGGTGGCCTCTCACTGATGATCTTGGTGGCAACTGTCCGGTACTGGATACGTCGCGCACCGCGCGCCGAACCTTGGGGCGTTGCACCGTTGATTGTCATCTCCCTGATTATCTCTCCCTATGGATTGCTCTACGAGCAGACGGCGCTGTTGTTGCCTTTCTGGCTTTTGTGGCAGACCAGTGGGCGGACCATGCGCCTGCTGCTGATCGGATGGCTGGTCCTTCTGCCAATTTTTCTCACAGCGCTCCTGGCTTTGAATCCTCCCTGGAACCTGGTATATGCAATCCTTCAGCCGTTGGGGTTGGGTCTGTTCTACGTCGGGCAGCGGGTTACGCCAGTTTTCTCTCACAGCGAGGATTGAGACCGTCAAAGGGGTTCGGTTCAGAGTGGGGCCGTGAAAGGATTTCACGACAACTGAAACGAGTCACAGCCAGCCCAAAAAACAAAAATGGTAGGTTCCAATCTGTGGGAACCTACCACTTCCTCTACTCGGGGGCAAGGATTCGAACCTTGATACACGGCTCCAAAGGCCGTTGTCCTGCCGTTAGACGACCCCCGATTGGCACAGCGGCACCATTTTAGCATGCCCGGGCGCCGGTCGCAAATCGGCGCCGCTTAGGCGCAGGATCGGGGCAACCGTCTGATTAGTTATGTCAATTCCTTCTCGGCCTGGCCGACGGCGAAATCAAAGATGGCCAGGCCCTCGTCCACCTCAGCCCGGTCGATGACCAACGGCGGCGCGACGCGAATGGTGCTGGCGCCGCAGCCCAACAGCAGCAGGCCGTGCTCGAAAGCCACGTCGACCACCTGATCGCGCAGATCAGGTGCCGGTGATTGCAGCGAACGGTTCAACGAAAACTCGACCCCAATCATCAGGCCCTTGCCGCGCACGTTACCGATCGATGGATGGCGGGCCGCCATCTCATTCAGTCGTTCCAGGACGTAAGCCCCCTGCTCACGCGTGTTGCCCAGCGCCCCATTCTCCAGCACGTCGATCGTCGCCAGCGCCGCCGCACAGGCCAACGGGTTACCACCGTAGGTGTTGCCGTGACTCCCCTTGGGCCAGGTCATGACGCTCTGGCGGGCAATGATCGCCCCCAGCGGCATGCCACTGGCGATGCCCTTGGCGGTACAGACGATGTCAGGTTCGACGCCCCAGTTTTCTATCGCCCACCACTGACCACTGCGCCCCATGCCGCTCTGCACCTCGTCGGCGATCAGCAGAATGCCATAGCGGTCGCATAGGTTACGCAACAAGGGCAAAAAGCTGTCGTCGGGCAGCACGTAGCCGCCCTCACCCTGGATCGGCTCAATCAGGATACCGGCCACTTCGTCGGGCGGCACCAGCCGTTTGAAGACGACGTTCTCCAGGTAATTGATCACTGTCTCGCCATAGTCCCGGTCACCCGGCTGGGTCATTAGCAGCGGGTGCAGCGGGTCGGGATAGGGAACGTGGGTCACGCCGGGCATGGTTTCCGAAAAGCCCTGGCGATAACCGACCTTGCTGGCGTTGAAGGCCAACGACCCGTAGGTACGCCCGTGAAAGGCACCCAAAAAGCCGATGAAGCGATGCCGGCCGGTGTGGTAACGCGCCAGTTTGACGGCCGCCTCGACCGCCTCGGCGCCCGAATTAGTCATAAACAGGCGCGCCGGTTCATCAAAAGGTGCCAATTCGGCCAGCTTTTCGGCCAGGCGAATCCAGTTGTCGTGGTAGAAATCGGACGAAATGTGAATGAAGCGCTCGGCCTGGTCCGTGATGGCCTGAACCACCTGCGGGTGGCTGTAGCCGGTGGTGACCACGGCGATGCCGGCCATGAAATCGATGAAGCGATTGCCGTCCACGTCGTACACTTGCGCGCCCCGGCCGTGATCCATTACGAACGGGTATCCGCGCGGATAGGATGGCGAAATCACTTCCCGGTCGCGCGCCACCAGCTCGCGGGCTTTGGGGCCAGGCAGGTTCAACCTGCGGATGGCAAACGGAGCCGCCTCCGCAGGTGTCCACATGGCCGCAGCCTGCATTTCGGACAACGGCAGGCCAACCGGATTGGTCTTTGTTTTGGTCTTCAACATGTTCCTCGCTCCTCAAAACTCCGCTTAGGGTTTGGTTGGCTGTCTATAGCCGAGTTGAAGCGAAATACGCTGTGCTGCTTCTTTCAAAGGGACTGCCAGGTCGGGCAAATCGGCCACTTTCAAGCGTGAGGCCGGCCCCCCAATGCAAACGGCGGCCACCACGCGCCCATCGTGATTGCGCACCGGTGCGCTCACCGCCACGTAAGCCGGCTCGAGTTCCTCGACGGCCACGGCATAGCCGCGCGCGCGCACTTGCTCCAATTCACGCTCTAAAGCGGCCAGACTGGTAATCGTGTTTTCGGTGACCCGGACCAGGCGCGCCGGCAGCAACGCCCGCCGGGCCTCAGGCTCCAGGTCGGACAGCAATACCTTGCCGGTCGACGTGGCATAGGCCGGGTGGCGTGTACCGACAGACTGTGACGAGGAGACCAGCCGGATGCTGGGCACCTCTTCCAGGATCAGCACGTCACTGCCGGCCAAAACCTCAAGGGTGGCTGCCTCTCCGGTCTGCTGAGCCAGTTGCTGCAATTCGGCCAGGCTGGCCGAACGCAGATCGTTGGAACGCAGGGCCAACCCGCCCAGGGCGATGATCTCCGGGCCCAGCCGGTAAGCCCCGTTGACCGGCGAACGCGTGACCAAGCCTTCACTCTCGAGCGCCGTCAGCAGGCGGAACGTGGTAGTGCGATTCAGCCCCGTCTCGGCCGCCAGCTCGGCCAACACCCACTCAGGCCGGTCGTCGCTGAAAGACTTCAACAGCGCGATCGCCCGCAGCACGGACTGGGTACCAGAATATGCTTTACTGTTCATATTGTGAACCTATATATCATATATTGAACACATTATAGCAGATATAACTACGCCTGTCAAAAATTTCGGCCCGATTTCGTTGCCTCTGCCGCCCGGCTGTGATATAATCCAGGGCAGCGCTGTGACGGTTTTGCGGTGAGGCACCTGGCGGGTTCCGTCGGCCGGCTTTCTCCGTTCGACCTCCAGACAACATTCCATTTATCAATTCCCGAGGGAGGAACGTCACCATGTCAGCCGAAATCATCGACGGCAAACAAATCGCGGCCACGATCCGGGGCGAAGTCAAGGCCGAAGTTGAGGAACTAAAAGCCAGGTACGGCAAGGTGCCCGGCCTGGCCACCGTATTGGTCGGAGAGCGCAAAGACTCGCAGACCTACGTGCGCATGAAAAAGAAGGCCTGTGAGGAAGTCGGCATCGCTTCCCTTGGCCAGGATTTGCCGGGCGACATCAGCCAGGCGGATTTGCTGAAAGTCGTCCAGGATCTGAATGCCGACGAGCGGGTCAACGGCATCCTGGTCCAATTGCCCCTGCCGGACCACATCGACGAGGAAACGATTTTGTCGGCCGTCAGCCTGGAAAAGGACGTCGACGGCTTTCACCCCATCAACATCGGCCGCCTGTCCATGAAGAGGCGTGAGCCCCTGTTCGTGCCCTGCACCCCCAAGGGCTGCATTGAGCTGCTGGATCGGATGAACATACCCATCGAAGGCAAGCACGCGGTGGTTTTGGGCCGGAGCAACATCGTCGGCCTGCCGGTGGCCATGCTGTTGTTGCACCGCAACGCCACGCTTACCATCTGCCACTCGCGCACCAAAGACCTGCCGTCCGTCGTGCGCCTGGGAGACATTTTGGTGTCGGCCGTCGGCCGGGCGGAAATGGTGCGCGGCGACTGGATTAAGCCTGGAGCGGCGATCATCGACGTGGGCATCAACGCTGTCGATGACCCGACGGCCAAGCGGGGCTATCGGCTGGTCGGTGACGTTGCCTTCGATGAGGCCAAAGAAGTGGCCGGCGCCATCACGCCCGTTCCGGGAGGCGTCGGACCGATGACTATCGCCATGCTCCTGCGCAACACGCTTGACGGCGCCAAGCGCACCTGGGCGGGCGGTTAAGTCAACGGTCGCCTTCGGCACGGTGTTGACCGCCCCAGAGAAGGCGTTAGCAGGCATCGAAACTTTGGGCAGTGCAGGCCAAATCGCACTGCCCTCCTTTTTCTTCCAGATCGACCGGTCGGCCATACAAACAGGGTGTCGTTGACGGAAGCTGTGGCCGTCGCTATAATGCCTGCATCGGCCTGCGAACCGTCACAGCCAAACCCAAAGCGCGAGCCGGCACACAACCAGGCACGCATACAAAAAAGGTGGATAAATGGCAGCTACTGTTAGTCTGATAAAGGGAGAAGACCGCTACCAGAACATTATCGCTGCGCTGCAGGCTATAGAGACCCAGATCGACCCGAGTCGGGCAGACTGGATTCTGGTCGAGCCCAACCTGGTCAGCACCGATTGCCAACTGGCCGTGACTCACGTCGAAGCGGTGCGGGCGGTCCTGGACTGGCTGCGCCGGCGAACGCAGGTCCCAATCGTCGTTGGTGAAGGGACCGCCTTTGCCAACACCTGGGACGCCTTCGAGAATTTCGGTTACACGCGGCTACCCGACGACTATCGCGACCTATCGCTGGTTGATTTCAATACCGATGAGACGGTCAATCTGCCGGCATACGATTGGCGGCTGAGACCGATTGAGTTACTTGCCAGCAAGACTGCCATTGAGGCCCCTTTCCGCATTTCCGTCGCCCCACCCAAGACCCACGACACCGTTTTGGTAACGTTGGGTTTGAAAAACATGGTCATGGGCGGCCTGATCAGCAACTTCGCCAAAGATAGGGAAAAGAAACACAGTGGCCTCTTGGGCAGGGTAATGCTGGCCGGCGAACGGGTCTACGCCGTGATGCCGGAATTCGTACGTACCGGCTACAGCGTCGTCAGCCTCAAGGAACGGATGCTATCGACCTTTGGCCCCTCGAGCAAGGCGGCCATGCACCAGGGACTGCCGGTGATGCACTTCAACCTGGCTATTATGGCGCCTCACTTCTATCCCCACCTGAACGTTCTGGACGGGTACGAGGCGATGGAGGGCAACGGTCCTTCCGATGGCGACCCGGTGCCCTGGCGGGTGGCGATGGCCGGCACCGACTGGCTGGCCACCGACGTTTTGGCCGCATATCTGATGGGCTTTCCGTTGGAACAGGTCGGCTACCTGGCTTACGCGGCGCGGGCCGGCTTTGGCACCGCCGATCTGAAGGAGATTGAGATTGCCGGCAACGCCGCCGTCGAAGAGATCAGGCGGCCCTTCAAGCGGCACGCCATCGCCCGCGCCCAACTGCGCTGGCATTCGGACCGAGTCTCTGAACGGGTCGAACGAGTTTTGGCGCACGGATAACGCCCGTATTGAGCCGGCGCATCAGGCCAGCGAAAAAGACGGCGCAAGTCGCCGATCCAGCCTGCCTGACCCATGCAGAACCAGGGGAGTAGAGCATTGAACGAGACAGACAATACCACAGCCTCAAATTTTATCGCGAGTATCATCGAAGAGGATTTGGAAAGCGGCAAGTTCGGCGGGCGGGTCCACACGCGTTTTCCACCCGAGCCGAACGGCTACCTGCATATCGGTCACGCTAAAGCGATATGCCTCAATTTCGGCATTGCCCGGCAACACGACGGCCTGTGCAACCTGCGCTTCGACGACACGAACCCGCAGAAGGAAGACGTTGAATACGTCGACTCGATCCAGGAAGACATCCACTGGCTCGGCTTTGATTGGGGCGATCACCTGTATTACGCCTCCGACTATTTCGAGGCTTTGTACGATTATGCCGAACAGTTGATCAAACTCGGCCAGGCTTACGTCTGCGACCTGAGCGCAGATGAGATACGCGAGTACCGGGGAACGCTGACCGAGCCCGGTCGTAACAGCCCCTACCGCGACCGCTCCATCGACGAAAACCTGGACCTGTTCCGGCGCATGCGGGCCGGAGAATTCGAGGATGGCGCGCGCGTACTGAGGGCCAAGATCGACATGGCGTCGCCCAATCTGAATATGCGCGACCCGATTATCTATCGCATCCGCCGTATCCATCACCACCGCACGGGTGACGTGTGGTGCATCTATCCGATGTACGACTTCGCCCATTGCCTGTCGGATTCGATCGAGGGCATCACCCATTCTTTGTGCACCCTCGAGTTTGAAGATCATCGCCCACTGTACGACTGGTTCCTCGAACAATTGGCCGTCTACCATCCGCAGCAGATCGAGTTTGCCCGCCTGAACCTCAACTACACCGTGATGAGCAAACGCCGGCTGCTGCAACTGGTGCAGCAGAAAGTCGTGTCTGGTTGGGACGATCCGCGCATGCCCACCATTTCCGGCCTGCGCCGGCGCGGCTACACGCCCGAATCGATCCGCGATTTCGCCGACCGGATCGGCGTGGCCAAAACGAACAGCACGGTCGACATCGCCTTGTTGGAGCACTGCCTGCGCAGCGACCTTAATCAGCGCGCTCGGCGGGTAATGGCCGTACTACGGCCACTGCGCGTGGTGTTGACCAACTATCCCGAGGGCCAGTTCGAAGAACTGGAA
>CAZHBM010000227.1:0-6673 GCA_964529945.1 uncultured Anaerolineales bacterium
GCTGGTCGGTCATGAGGCCACCGAGGCCGAGTCCGCGCTGGGCATCGAGGGCATAGAAAGCGGCGCCGAGCTGGTCGGCGATGCGGCGGGCCAGGCTGACGCCGTCGGCCGGCACTGCCAGATCGAGATCATAGCTAGGAGACGCCGAGCAGCCCAGGCGACGTAATTCCGATTGGGCGGGCGCGAAATGCGGCGTGCCGTCGAGCAAGCAGTCGCGCACCGTGCCGCCCACCAGGTAGCATGGGTGGTCGGTTTGCTGCAACAGTTGCAGGACTTGGGCCACCTGTGGCTGGGGGTGGTGATGGATGAGTTCAGCCAATCTCGCTGACGCGCCGGAAGCCATCGATCATCCCATCCGGGCGGCTACCAGAGCCGCAACTTCTTGGGGGTGCCGGGCAACCTGAACGCCGACAGCCTCGAGGGTGGCGATTTTGTCGGCAGCGGTGCCTTGTCCGGCGGTCACAATAGCGCCGGCGTGGCCCATTTGCTTCTCCGGTGGAGCGGTGCGGCCGGCGATGAAGGCCGTGACCGGCTTGCTCATTTCAGCAGCGATGAATTGAGCGGCTTTCTCTTCGTCGCTGCCGCCGATCTCGCCGATCAGGACGACGTGGTTGGTGTCGGGATCGGATTCAAACAGGCGTAGTACGTCGACGAAGGTGGTGCCGATGATCGGGTCGCCGCCGATGCCGACGACGGTTGACTGGCCCAAATCGTCCTGGGCCAGCGCTTGCACGATTTCGTAGGTCAGCGTCCCGCTGCGAGAGACGACGCCCACGTTGCCGGGAAAGTGGATGTGCCCAGGCATAATGCCCACTTTACACTTGCCAGGGGTGATGAGGCCGGGGGAATTGGGTCCGATCAACCGGCAGTCAGTACCGGCCAGAAAGTGGCGCACGCGCACCATGTCACGCACCGGAATACCTTCGGTGATGGTCACAATGAGGGCGATGCCGGCTTCGGCGGCCTCCATGATGGCGTCGGGGGCAAAGCGAGCCGGCACGTAGATGATTGAGGTGTTGGCGCCGGTAGTGTTGACAGCTTCTTTGACCGTATCAAAGACGGGCACGCCGAATACCCACTCACCGCCCTTGCCGGGGCTGGTGCCGGCCACGATGTGCGTGCCGTAGTCGAGCATTTGCTGCGTATGGAACACGCCTTCGCGGCCGGTGATGCCCTGCACGACCAGGCGGGTGTCATTGCCAACCAGAATACTCATTGTGGCAAACTCCTAATGATGGTTGTCGTCACGCGCCAGCACAATGACTCGTTCGGCGGCTTCTTCCAGCGACGTGGCCGTTTCCAGGCTGGCGGCGGCCAAAATCTGGCGTGCCTCTTCCTCGTTGGTACCTACCAGGCGGGCGACGATCGGAATCTGCGGGCTGGCCTCAAGTTCTTGAAGGGCATCGATCAATCCGGTGGCGACTTCATCACAACGGGTGATCCCACCAAAAATGTTGCACAGGACGACCTTGACGTTGGGATCGGACAGAATGATGCGCAAGGCGGTGACCACCTTGTCGGACTTGGCCCCGCCGCCGATGTCGAGGAAATTGGCCGGCTTGCCGCCGTGCAAGTTGATGATGTCCATAGTCGCCATGGCCAGGCCGGCACCGTTGACCAGACACCCAACGTCTCCATCGAGCTGAACGTAGGCCAGACCGGCGTTATATGCCTGGCGTTCGAGCTTGGTGCGTCCCTGGATGTCGCGCACTTCACCCAATTCCTTGTGGCGGAAAAGGGCGTTGTCGTCGATCACCATCTTGCCGTCGGCGGCCATCAGGCTACCGTCGATAGTGACGATGAGCGGGTTGATCTCCACCAGGGTGGCGTCCAACTCGACGAACATTCGATATAAGGCACGAGCGACGACAGTGAATTTGTGTACCAGTTGGCGTTGCAGCCCCAAGTCGAAGGCCACGTTGCGGGCCTGGAAATCCATTAGGCCCCAAATGGGATCGACGGGCAGCCGGGTAATCAAATCGGGGGTAGAGTGAGCCACTTCCTCGATTTCCATGCCGCCTTGGGCGGAGGCGATCAATACCGGATCACGCTGGCTGCGATCGAGGACGATGCTCAGGTACAGTTCGCGTTCGATAGGCAAGGCACGTTCAATCAGCACCTTGTTGACGACCAGTTCGCGAACGGTGGTGGACAGTATTCGCTCGGAGATCTCTTCGGCCTCATCTGCGTCGCGAGCGAGCTGGATGCCACCTGCTTTGCCACGGCCACCGGCCAGTACCTGGGCCTTAACGATGACAGCACCTCCCAGTCTCTGGGCGATGTGCCGGGCGTCGGCTGGGGTCGTGGCTACGTCTCCCTCTGGAATCGCGACGCCATAGTCGGCGAAGAGACGCTTGGTTTGATATTCGTGTAGTTTCACGGGCTTCTCCCCATGCGAACGATTGTCTGCATGTTGGGCAAATGAGGCACCCGAGATTATACCTGATAGCCGTAGGCAAGGCAATATCACCGCCTGCATTTGAGCGCAGGTGTGCCCGTCAACGGGTGCCCGCGTGGCTGCTAACTGCCATCGTGCGTTGATGGCACGCGGCAGACGTTTGTCCCCGGGTGCCGTTTTGGCGCCCTGTTGGAGTGTTGTCGTGACACGTGGACACGCCACAAGCTACGGTTTCTGCCGGATCGGGCCGAATGCGTTGGCCCTGGCAGGGGGCACAGATTCATTGCGGCGTGGTCCCATCGGTGGTATACTGAGAATCTGGTAACAAATGGATTAACTCGACCTGACTGCAGTGGCGTAGGAGGTGCAACGTGAACGTTCTCAATCGAATTCTGGTGATCCTGGCCCTTTTGGCGACGATGATTATCTCGGCCATTGCGTTTGTGGCGACCGGCCCGGTGGTGCAGACTTTATCGGCCTTCTTCCAGCAGGCGGAGAATAATCTGGCGGCTATGTCCGGTCCGCGCGTATTCCTGCGGTTGGGGGGCGGCTTGCTGGTCACGCTGGTCATCTGGGTGATCTGTGCGGCCCTGCTGTACCTGGAGCTGCGCCGGCCAAAGGCACGCACAATCAAGGTTCAGAAGGTGAGTGGTGGCGAGGCGGCGCTGACGGCGGATTCAATCGCCGGACGGCTGGAATATAACATCGACCTGCTAAAGGACGTCGTCAAGGCGAAACCGGACATTCGTAATGGCCGGCGCGGGGTGAAGATATTGCTCAGCGTAGAGACCAGCCCTGAGGTGGACGTGCCGTCCAAAACCGAAGAGATACAGCAGCTGACCAAGGAGATTGTCGAGAACCGTATGGGTCTGCAACTCGATTCGGTCAAGGTGGTAATGCGTCACGCGCCCTACCCGCGCAAAGGACTGTTCGGAGGACACCAGGAAGAACCTGTGTACGTGCCGGTGGAGAAGCAACCGGCCGAACTGGAGTCGCCAAAAGAGGAAGAGCCGCCGGTCGAGACGGGGAACGAAAGCCAATCCGACCAGGAAGCGGATTTCTGGAACGAGGCCGACGAGGACGAGAATCCGCCTAGTTGATGCCGGTCGCAGCGGGAAGATTGTTCGATTGGAGTCGATCTTTCCCTATTCCGGCGCTCGCCGCGTGCCGGCCAATTGGAGCTCTCCTTCCAGGATCTCGAGGGTGCTGATTTGGAGGTCCAACTGCATTTCGGCCAGGGTCTGGTTGATCGAATCGGATGCGGTCTGCAGGACTTCCTGCGGAAAGGGGAATGGTCCCATTTGGGCCTGCTGCACCTCGATGACGACGCGGCCCTCGCGGACAACCGCCGTGGCCACGATGAGTGAATTGAAGCGGAAGGGCCAACTGGGGCTAAAAGTGCCGGTCATATAGACCCGACCGGCCGTGAACCAAACCTGCGGGTCGGATAGAGGCAGGCCCGCGGTATCCTGGACCGTCAAGGCCACCAGAGAAGTGATCTCCTCATTGGTGATGAAGAGGCGGAACTCATCGCCGCTGGCCGCTTCGGCCATCTCGCTGCGGAAGTTGTCCTTGAGCCGGTCGGCGGCCTCCTGTGATACAGGGATGTTTCCTTCTGGAGGCACCGGATAGTCGGTGTTTTTTCCGAAGGGCAACTGACAACCGAAGCCGACGACGGCCAGCAACAGGATTATGATAATAAGAGAAGCACGCCTGTGGTGGGCCATAGATATCTCCTTTCGTCAGCTACGTTCCAAAAAGACGAACTGTGCTGGAAAAAGTGGTCAAATTATAACACTGAAGAAGGCATATGACAATAGACAAACCAAAAAAGACGCTATCGTTAGCCGCCATTGTGGAGAGCCTGCTTTTCGTGGCTGACGCGCCGGTGACAGTCAAGCAGCTGAGCGAGGCTATCGAATGCGAAAAACTGGACGTAGAGGCGGCTCTGGATCAACTGGAGAGTCTGTACCAGGAGCGCGGTGTGCGCATTCAACGCCACCGCGACCGGCTGCAACTGGTGAGCGCGCCGGCCACTGCCGACTACATCGAACGCTTCCTGGGGCTTTCCTTTTCAGGCAAGCTGTCAACTGCTGCGCTGGAGACGTTGGCCATCATCGCCTACAAGCAGCCGGTCACCCGGCCGGAGATCGAGGCGATTCGCGGAGTAAACAGTGATGGTGTGCTGCGCACGTTGATGAGTAAAGGGCTGGTGGAGGAGATGGGCCGGCTGGAATCGGTCGGTCATCCAGTCCTGTATGGCACCAGTTTTGAGTTTTTGCAGTATTTTGGGCTAAATACGTTGACCGACCTGCCCGAGTTGGATTTGGAGGAGCCGCCGCCGGCGGTCGAGGCGGAGCCGGTGGTCGACGAGGCAGCTGAAGACTAGACATACGTTCTCAGCACCCGGTCAGCCAGCGGCCTACTCGGTCGAGACAGCCGAAGAGATGCTCAAGAAAACAGACGCGCCAGGGTCATTCAGACCGGGGCGCGTTTGCTCGTTGGTAGAAGCGCCCGTTTAGCTCTTGTGCAGTGCCGGGTAGAGCTGCTGGAAGCGTTCGAAGCACGTATCGTAGATGGCCGCGACGTCGGGATTGGGGTGCACGACTTGCTCCTTCCAGCGGACAGTGCGCCGGCAGGCGTCGGTGACGTCCTCGTAGATGCCGGCCCCGACGCCGGCCAGCATCGCTGCCCCACGGGATGCGGCTTCCTCTCCGTCGGTTTGGTAGATGTCGCGGTTGAAGATGTCGGCTTGCAGTTGCAGCCACAGGGGATGGCGGGTGCCGCCGCCCGAAGCGACGACGCGTTCGACGTTAGCGCCAACATCAAGCATCAGTTGCAGCCCCTGGCGCAAAGCCAATACCACACCTTCCATCACCGCGCGGGTCATATGTGCCCGTTCGTGGCGCAAAGTGAGACCGACGAATGCACCGCGGGCGTCGGGGTCCATGTGGGGCGTACGCTCACCCAACAGGTAGGGTAAGAACAGGAGTTCGTCGGCGCCGGGCGCCACCGCCTGGGCCTCGTCGGCCAGTTGGTCGAAGCTGGCATCGCCCAGGACCTTGCCGCGCCACCAGGAAAGCGATAACCCGGCCGAGAGGATGGCCGCCATCAGGAACCAGGTGCCGGGAACGGCGTGGCAGAAGGTATGCATACGCAGTTCGGGATCGTACAGCGGCGTGTCGACGGGAGTGAATAGTTGCCCGCCGGTGCCAATGGTGCTGGAGAGCAGCCCCGGTTGGATGATGCCGTTGCCCACAGCCTGCATAGCCTGGTCGCCACCGCCAAAGACCACCGGGATGCCGGCCGGCAGACCGCTGGCTTCAGCCGACTGCCGGCTGAGGGTGCCGGCGACCTGAAGCGATTCGGAGATGGGCGGCAGTATGCCAGCGTCGATGTCGAGCGAGTCCAGCAGCAGTTGGTTCCACTCACGCTCGGCCACGTCCATCATTGAGGTAGCCGAAGCATCGGTGACGTCGGTACCGAGGTCACCGGTCAAGTAGTAACGCAGGTAATCTTTGGGCAAGAGAACGTGGGCGATGCGGGAATAGTTTTCCGGCTCGTGGTTGCGCAACCAGAGCAGAGATGCCAGGGTGAAACCGGTGGCCAGCGGATTGGCAGTCCAGCGACCAAGGGTGGCGCGGCCGATAAACTGGTAGACCTCGGCCACTTCCTCTTTGCTGCGCTGATCGGCCCAGACGATGGCCGGGCGGATGACCTGGCCGGCGTCGTCGAGGCAGACGGTGGTATGCATTTGTCCGGAGAAGCCCACGCCGGCGATGTGTTTGGTCTCGACGCCGGATTCGCTCACCGCCTGGCGAATGGCGCCTGTGGCGGCATCTGTCCACCAGGCCGGGTCCTGTTCCGCCCAGCCCGGGCGAGGGGTATCGATGGGATATTCGCCGCGTCCCAGGCTCAACAAGTGGCCGGCGGTGTCCATCAGAACGGCGCGCGCGCCGGAGGTGCCTAAATCCAGTCCGACAAGATAACGTTGTTGGTTGTTCATCCTGCCCGTTGACCTCCATCCGTATTTGTTCTCCAGTATACCACAAGGTGACCTGATGGCGACTACTATAGGCTTTTATAGCTATTGACAAAAGGCTGCACATGTCATAATATAGGGCTAACTTTCGAAAGGAGACTTTGCAGATGAAAACCAAGACCAATGTCAAGGCTGGGACGCATTGCTGGGATGCAATGAACCGTTTCATCGACTGCTGCAAGGGCGATCCTAACTGCCTGCGGTAGTCTGATTGCCGCAGCTGGCAACCGCGG
>CAZHBM010000228.1:0-6638 GCA_964529945.1 uncultured Anaerolineales bacterium
AGGTGCCAAGGAATGTCCCGCCGTAGCGGTCCCAGGTGCGCACCAGGCCTTCGTCTGACGTGGTGTCGTAAATCGCTTGGAAGTCGCCTTCCGCCTGGGGATACTGGAAGAAACCCAACCATTGACGCCAATTACCGAGGCGGCTCCAGTCGACACCTTCGTATAGAGGCCAGGATATGACCTCATCGCTATCCGGCAGCCGCGCATCGCCGGTAGAATGGATGACAACCTCATCGGTTGGCATAATGAAGTGCAAGCCGGGTGACAACCTGTTGCGGCCGCCGGGAGCGACCATCGCATTTAACCAGAACTTGAATGTTACGGCGTCGTCCGTGGGATTCTCAACGGTGGGACTGATAAAGAATCTGGCCTCGTTCGCCGCCAGGCGAACGGAGATTTGTGCGCGCAGACGATCTTTGGCATCTGTGTCCCACAAAACGATCGTGATTTCCTCAGGGTCGGTGACCAGGCCGCTGGTTGACTCGATCCGGTATTGCCACGGAGTGGCCCATTCGAAGCCGTGTTCTTCCACCGGCAGGCACCATTCGATGCCCCCAACCGCCAGCCACCAGCCCATCTGTGGCGGCCCCCAATGTGTCGGCTTGATGACCGGATTCTGATACAACAGATTGTGACCGGTGGTTTTGTCTATGACCTGGTAGATACGCCCCCCAAGTTCGGGCAAAACCGTGACTTTCAAGTATTGATTCTCAAGAGTAACCAGCGTGAAAGCCCGCTGGGTAATAACGTCCGGGTTGTATAGGTCCCAATTGAGGCGGTAGTAGGCCATGTTGAATTCATCGTCCACTTCCGGCACCAGCGCCGGCACAAAATCGTGCATCGGAATTGTAACCGTGTCGGTAGATACTATGACTGCATTGATTGGCGATGTGGGCGTATGACTTGGCGCTGGCGTGGCAGTTGCGGGGCGTGTCGGTGTCTTGGTCATCGTTGGTGTTTTAGTTGAGGTGTCCGTGGCCGTTCCAGAAGCGGTTGCAGTAGGGGTATGAGTGATGGGTGGCAATGTAGTTGGTGTCGCGGTTGCGGTTGCCAACACAGGGGCCGGGCCAGTGTAGAAAAGCCGGGCTACGCCGGCCCATACCAAGATCAAAAGAGCAAGACCCAGGAAGAATTGGACCGCGATGGTTGGTCGGGGCCGTTTTTGTCGATTTGGGCTGTCGGCGATAATCTTATCTCTCACAATAGGTCTATTATTGTACCATACACGCCAGTTGCACAAAACTGTCACGAATGCTGCCGTTCCGCCAGTTGCTGCAAAGGTAACACAGATGCGCCGCGTTTCTCCGTACTGTTGATCCTTTCCCGGAGGTTGAGCGGCTCGCAAACCAGCCCCGATTCACTTCCTGTAAAACGCCTTCACCGGCACACTTTGGAAAGAACGACTGCCGGCTCGGCCTGTTCACCCGCCCAAAATGGGACAAACCCTGAGCCCTCGTCGCCCGGCAATTTGGGGATAGGACCCACTATGCTACAATCTGCTCTGTGAGACACAAGACGAAGTCGCAATTGTCCGGCATACGCTTCCCTACGGGCATCTACGTGCATTTGCCGTTTTGTCAGGCAAAGTGCCGCTATTGCGCGTTCACCTCATTTGCGGGACTGCAAAACCTCATCCCCGATTACGTCCAAGCTGTTCTGCTGGAAGCGCGTTGGCTGGCGCGCACCTTCGAAGGCCGTGCCAGCACGATGTACATTGGTGGTGGCACGCCGTCTATTGTGCCGGTGGATTTGTTGGCTGGCCTTGTGGTTGAGCTGCGACAGCTTTTCCGTCTGCCTGACGACGCTGAGATTACTTGTGAGGCCAATCCGGGTACCATCGCGTCCAACAGCCTATTGCAGATGCGCCGTGCAGGCATCAATCGGCTGAGTTTGGGTTGCCAGTCTTTTGACGAGAGTGAGCTGGCCATGCTTGGCCGCATCCACGACGGCGCGCAGATTGTCACCAGTTTCGACATAGCCCGCAAAACAGGATTCGGCAACATCAATCTGGATCTGATCTATGGGCTTCCTTTCCAAACGATGGCAACCTGGCAAGAGACCTTGCGTCGCGCCCTGAGCCTGGGACCGGAGCATGTTTCCGCCTATTGTCTCACGTTGGAGGACGATACTCCCATGCAGCAGGCCGTCACCAGCGGCCGGTTGCCCTCACCCGATCCGGACCTGGCAGCCGATATGTATCTTGAGGCTGAGGCGATTCTGTCACGGGCTGGCTACCGCAACTATGAGATCTCCAATTGGAGTCTACCGGGCTACCAGGCGCGTCACAATCTAATCTACTGGCACAACCAACCCTACTTTGGCCTGGGGGCTGCGGCGCACTCTTCCAGCGTGGACCGGCGTTGGTGGAATGTATCCGGCGTGTCCACCTATATCAATCGCCTTCAGGTAGAAGTGCCAGCCTCTCGGCCATCACCGGTGATTGAAGACGAGGAACACATCGATCTACCCTTGCAGATGGCCGAAACGATTATTATGGGGTTGCGGCTGACTGAAGAAGGCATTGACGATGAGGAATTTCAGGAACGTTTTGGCATTTCCTTGTTTGTGGTCTATGGCAACGTGATCGAAACGCTTACACAAGCAGGCCTGCTCTTGCATGCAAACAACCGCTTGAAGTTGACGCATCGTGGCCGGCTGTTGGGTAACCAGGTGTTTTTCCGCTTTCTACCTTAGCCGCATCGACCCAATGACATATATGGTGCCAGGAAAGAGTACGGCTTGGTGTAAGGGCGGTTAATGGCCCTTAGTAGTCGCTTTTTCGTGATCCAGTTTGACGTCAAATGGGGCCAATTGGATTGTTTCAAACGGCATTTCCACCCCCGCTTCAACGAGGGCGTGAAACACCTCTTCCCGCAATTCAAAGCGTTTCTCGACGTGTTCGCGCTCGTTTGCGATCCAGGCCTGCAGCTCTAATGTAACGTTGTAATCATTGAGTTCCGTTACCACAACGCGCGCCTGTGGCGCGTTCAGGTAGTCTTGCCGCGCATCGACCAAGTCCAACAAGATGCGTCGTGCTTTCTCTATGTCCTCATCCACCGCTATAGTGACCGGGATATCGAGCCGTAGGTGAGGGAAATTGGTGTACGAGGTTACAGTCTTGTTGATAATCTCTGTGTTGGGTACAGCCAACATCTTGCCGTCACTGGTGACGATGCGTGTCGAGCGGAGCGTAATTCTGTCAACACGCCCGTAGACATCCTCGACTTCCACTAGGTCGCCAATCACAAATGGGCGGTCGAGGAAAATGAGAATGCCAGATATGACGTTAGAAAGAGCATCCCTGGCGGCAAACCCGATCGTGAGGCTGACAATTCCCAAAGAAGCCAGCACGGCAGACGTTTGGACTTGGGCTGCGTCGAGTGCGGTTACGGCGCCGACGATCAGAATCCCGTATTTGACCAGCGTGTGGATGAAAGACGATGCCGTCTCATCAAAGCCACTACGCTGTAACGCCGGACGCAAAGCGATCAAGATGAGCCGCCAGGCGACATAAAAAGCTAGAAGGACAGCCAGACCAACGACGGCATTGGCGACAAGATTGGCCATTGACGTTCCGATGGCATCAGGACTGAAGACTTCCGCCAGACGGCTCAGAATGTTATTGAGAAAGGGCTGCATAGTTCCTCCCATGAGGCGCGCAGAGTCGTTTCTGTTCGATAGGTCGCACTGAGCGCCGAACGGCTACTGGCCCCTGATCGCCTGGTTGGTCTGGCATTGACTCTCTCTAATAGCTGCGCTGCACAAAGAATGACGCCAGTTCTTGCAGCGCCTCGCCCGCCTCTCTCTCCGGCTCGACGGCTTGCAGAAGGCTCATCGTCTCGGCTGTTGTTTGGTCAGCTACCGTTTCAGCGTATTCGCGCGCGCCGGTTTTTTCCAGAATATCGACCACTTCGGCCACCTCAGCCTCGGACCATGCCGGCTGTGAATACAAAAACCGCAACCGTTCGGCGAGACTGCTTTTCTGATCTGCCAATGCATACACGACCGGCAACGTCTTTTTTCGACTGCGAATGTCGTCAGCTACCGGCTTGCCGGTTTGGGCAGGGTCGCCCCAAATGCCCAGCAGGTCATCCTGAATCTGGAATGCCACTCCCAGGCCTTCACCGATTTGACGATAGGCATCGGCCAATTGGAAATTGGGCGTGGCAACCATAACACCCAACTGTCCGGCACACCCAAGCAGGGCCGCCGTCTTGCCGTAGACCATGCGCATATAGGCGTCGACATCGACCTGCATCTGCCCTTCAAAAGCCATGTCGAGGTGCTGTCCGCGACAAAGGGACAGGCAGGTTTGGTCGAAAACGCTGAACATCTCCGTCATTTGACTGGCTGTCACTCCCTGGCTGGCCAATCGAAGCAGGGCCAGATGCGCCAGGGTGAACAATGCATCGCCGGCGTTGATGGCCTGTGGCTCTCCCCAAATAGCCCATACAGTGCGCCGGCTGCGCCTGGTGTCGCTTTGGTCTTCGATATCGTCATGGATGAGAGAGAAATTGTGGATGATTTCCACAGCCGCTGCTGCCGGCAACGCTCTTGACGGGTCACCCCCTGTTGCCTGGCAGGTCAACAGTGTAAAAACGGGGCGCAATCGCTTGCCACTCTTGGGCTCCAGAATGGGGTGCAGCACCTCATCGACCCATCCCATGTGATAGTGCAGCATCCCGTAGAAGGCTTCCACCTCTTCCGGCTCTGCTACAAGGCAGGCGCGCAACTCGTCCTCAATGCGCGGCAAGAACCTGTCCATACTCTGCTGTAAATTCAAGTCGGGTTGCCTCCCTCAAGTTTGTCCGGTCCGGCCGGATACAGGTGCCAGATGGGGTGTGTCGCGCAATGCAGTCAAGTCGGCAGCCCCGATGCAGAACATAACCAGGCGCAGTTCCTTGACAATGGCCTGCGCCAGCTCGAGTGCCGCCTCGGGTGATCGCATAGCTGCCCGCAGGAAAGGTGCGGCCATTCCGGTTATCTGAGCTCCCAGGGCGATTGCTTTGGCGCAATCCAAGCCATTCACCAAACCGCCACTGGCAATGATCGGCAATTGGGGCGCTCCCCGGCGTACCATGTGGATCGAGTCGACCGTTGGAATACCCCAATCTCGGAACGTGGCAGCTACGCGGCGCTGCAAGGCACTTGAGGCGCGAAACATTTCCACCTGGCTCCAACTGGTGCCGCCTGCTCCGGCGACGTCAATGGCCGACACGCCGGCATCTGCCAGTTGTCGCGCCGCCTGTTCTGAAAGGCCCCAACCTACCTCTTTGGCCACAACCGGCACATCGATATGCCGGCACACTTCCTCCACCCGTTTCAGAAGCCCGGAGAAGTTGGTTTCACCCTCGGGCTGCAACGCCTCCTGCAAGGGGTTGAAGTGCAGTAACAATGCGTCTGCCCCGACCAGGTCCACGGCGCGTTGGCAATGCTCGACGGTGTAGCCGAAATTCAGCTGAACAGCGCCCAGGTTGGCCAATAGCAATATATCGGGTGCCACCGATCGTATCTGGAAAGAGGCAGCCAAATCCGGGTCTTCCAGGGCCGCTCGCAGTGAGCCCAATCCCATCGCCAGGCCGGCTTCCTGGGCCGTCACCGCCAGACAACGATTGATGTCTGAAGCGCGTTCGGTGCCGCCGGTCATGGAGGAGATGAGAAGTGGCGCGCGCATCGATCTGCCCAAAAATGTCAGCCCGAGGTCGATTGCGTCCAGGTCAAGTTCGGGGATTGCCTGGTGGATGAAACGGTAGCGGTCCAATCCGGTCGTCAGCTGGTCGAATCCCACATCCTCTTCGAGGTTAATCCGAATGTGGTCATCTTTTCGCCGCTCAATTCTATCCATCTCATCGACCTGGCCGCAACTATTGATGGTACGAGGTGTTTCTGCCAGTGGTAAAGCGTCTCTGTCTGACGCCATTTGGCAGTTTACCAGTAGGGCAAAGGCTTGTCAAACCCCTTCTGGACGTCGATTCCAACCTGGTGGCGTTGACAACTCCCCCAATGACTGGTAGAATGCAGAAAATTCAAGATATTCAATCTTATCAAGAAAGAGCAAGGAGGCGAAACCTCATGAGTCGAGAAGAGATCTTTGAGAAAATTAAGGCCATCACTGTTGAACAACTCGGTGTGGACGAGAGCGAAGTAACTATGGATGCCAGCTTCCGCGACGACCTGGAAGCCGACTCCCTCGATTTGGTCGAGTTGATCATGGCTTTCGAGGAAGAGTTTGGTGGTGAGATTTCTGATGAGGAAGCACAGAAGATCGCCACTGTGAAGGACGCCGTGGACTACCTGGAAGCCAGCCAATAGGCTCCTGGCATCTCCGCTGGGTTCGAAAATATCTTGAGGCGGCATCAGGCTGCTGATCGCTGCGCTCACTGGATGAACCACAGCCGTAGTTACAGGCACGCACAAAGAGGTTGGGGTTTTGTGGTGGCAATTTGCTTGCACCACAGAGCCCCAACCTTTTTTGAGGACTTCGCGTTTTTATGATCTGTGTCAGCGCAGCCGTTCTTGTCGGCGGTCAAAGCCGGCGGATGGGACGGGACAAGGCCTTTCTGCCCGTTCACGGCCAGCCGGTCATCGCACGTGTATTGTCCGCTGTTTCTTCACTCAGCGACGATGTATTTCTGGTA
>CAZHBM010000229.1:0-2196 GCA_964529945.1 uncultured Anaerolineales bacterium
GGCTCTCTTGCGGGCTGAAAAGGTCGAGGGGCAACAGGTTCAGGCCCAGGGTCGGCGGCCAATCGGCGCGGCGGGCGGTCAGCAGCAGGCGCAGCCGGCCTCCGGACAGGCGCGGCAGCCAGGCTGTGGCGGCGCCCAGGTCCTCCAGATTGTCGAGGACGACCAACCGCGGGCCGGCGGCGGTCTGCCAGGCCTGTAGGGTGTGGGCTACCTGGGCCGGCAGCTCGTCCGGCCAGGCCGGCAGGACCATTTCCAGGCCGCAGCGGGCGATTTGGGCCTCGATGGCGGCCGGGTCGCGGGCGTCGATCCAGTGCACGCCCAAAAAGAAACGGCCGTAGCGGTAGGCGAACTCAACCGCCAGTTGCGTCTTGCCGATGCCGCCCAACCCCTGGACGGCCTGGTTGACCAGGGTGCCCGGGCCGTGGTGGTGCAGCAACGTCACCGCCAGTTGCTTGAGGGGCTCTGTGCGGCCGGTGAAGAGCGGGTTGTGCAAAAAGGGCAGCCACGAGCCGGGCGGCAGGTCGTCCGGTGGGGGCGGGTCGGCGTCGGGGTTGGGTGGCGCTGGCGGCGAGTAGACCGGGAGGCCCTCACCCCCGGCCCAGGGGAGGTTGATGATGGTGCGCCGGTCGACGTGCACCGATCCGTACACAATGCCGAACTGGTCGGCGTTGTCGCCGGCCTGCTGGTAGATTTGGGAACGGTTTTTTGGAGGCGGCCGGTTGTCCGGCTTGTGATCCTCCATCGGCGGACTCCTGGTCCTCTGGGGTGGGTGACCTATTTCTTGCGGTCGATGTTGACGTCGCGCGCCTGGCCGATCTGGATGCTGTGGTTCCCGGCCATCTGGGTGATGGTGTAGGCGCCCTGTTTGGTGCCCTCGGGGTCGGCTTTGGCCAGCAGCTGCTGGGCGGCCTGGATGAGCTCCTGGTCTTGACCGGCGCCGGTCTCCTTGAGCTCCTCCTCCAGGACCTCCTGGCGCGGCTTGGAGTCCGGCTTGTTTTCGACTTGGGTCAAGGCGGTCGAGACCTCGCCCTGCTCGCCGTATTTGGCCAGAATGCGACTTCTGAGGACCTGGTAGATGTCCTTGACGGCGTCTTTGGCCACGCCGGCCAGGCCGGCTGATGCGCCGGCCGCGACGGCGGTGGTGATCAGGTTGACTGGGTCCATGGGTACACCTCCTGTGCAAACGGGAAACGGGTTTGCCAAAAACAAACGGTCTGGCTCACAGGGAGACCAGACCGGAAAGTGCCACCAAGATGTGACGCTCGTCTTGTGGCCCAAAACGCTGCGGGACGGTCTCGGCTCGGTGAGACGGCTAGGAAACGCAGGTGCGGGCTTTGTCATGTGAATTATAACATACCCGCCGCCCGGTACAAACACCCACTGCAACAGGGAAAACGCATCTAGATTGGCCGGCCTATACCCAACAAGCGACACCCGGCGGTCAACATGGGCCAAGGGGGACGCCACAAGCCGGCGTCAACGTAGGGGTCTGGCAACGCAATAACCAACATCCTACCCTTACGCGATTTTGTCATCGTGAAATCAACCGTTGCCTGACCCGTTTTCACTGCCCGCCCAGATCAGCGGGCCAGGGAGCACGCACAGCTCACACAGAAAAACCAATAAGATTTTCCTCTGCGTCCTCTGCGATCTTTGCGGTGAAAAAATCACCCCGGGTTGAGTCTGCCTGCAGTCCATGGTATAAATAGGTCTTGATGCAGGGGACATCAGCGACGGATACGCCCCCACTGCCCGTATCCCATTCGTCCTGCGGCGGAGAACCCAAACCCGGTGAAACAACTGGCGCGAATCTTGGAAAGCGTTACCGATAGCCTGTGGCGCGGCCTGGCGGACCCACGCCTGACGCTGCTCCTCTCGCTGTGGTTGGCGGCCGTGCTGCTGCTCAGCCGGCTGATTCCCCAGGCGCCGGCCAACGCCCAGGATGCCGTGGTCTACAGCCGCTGGCTGGCCGGCCTGCCCCAGGCCACCTGGCCGCTGGTCAATGCCTTGCGCCCGCTGGGCCTGTTCCAACTGCTGCAGTCGCTCTGGCTGCGGCTGCCGCTGGCCCTGCTGCTGGCCAACGGCCTGCTCTCGCTGGCCTACTGGACGCCCTGGGCCTGGTTACGGGCCCGCCGCCCGGCCGAAATCGCTCTCGCCTGCCAGGCCGAACCGTCCCAACCCGACCTATCCCAGGAG
>CAZHBM010000229.1:2206-6534 GCA_964529945.1 uncultured Anaerolineales bacterium
CCGGACGACCCCCAGGCGGCGCTGCACGCTCTGGCTCACGAGGCCGGCCGGCGGCATTTTGGCCTGCTGCCGGAAGAAGACTACGGCCGCCTGACTGCCTGGCGCCGGCCCTGGCTATGGCTGGCCGTGCCCGTGCTGTACCTGGGTCTGGCCTTGCTGGCCATGGGTATTTTGCTGCAGGCCCATCTCGGCCGGCTGGAGGATTACCAGTTGGCGGCCGGCCAGACCACCAACCTGGCGGCCGGTGCCGGCAGCCTGGCCGTCGAGGAGGTCGCCGCCGGCGGGGACCCGCTGGTGCCCGGCTCGGCCCGGGTGCGTCTGCAACTGGAGACCGGCGGCACCCCGCGCAGCTTCGACCTGGGGCTGCACCACAGCCGGTTGGTCGACGGGCTGTGGCTGACCGTCACCGGCGTCTCGCCGGCCGTGCGCGTCTCGGCCACCGAGCCCGATTCCGAGGCGCCGCTGCTGTTGCAGCCCTTCCTGGTCGGCGCCGCCCCGGCGGAAACGGTCGAGTTGCCCTTGTCGGCGCCTTCCAGCGACAGCAGTTTCGTCGGCGTGCCCTCGCAAAACGTGACCCTGGCCGTGCAAACGTTGCCCGCGCAGGCGCCTGGAGAGACCCGGTTCCGGGTGCTCTTCTTTCGCGGTGTCAACAGCCGGCCCAGCCACAGCGCAGACCTGGCCGGCGGCGACCAGGTCGAGTTCGATCAGGCCGTCTATCATTTTTCGCTGAATCACCAGGCTGCTGTGCAGGTGCGCACCGGTCTGGCCTGGTTGGCCGCCGCCGCCGGCCTGGGACTGGCCGCCCTGGCGTTGCTCGGCCTGGTCCTGTTTCCGCCGCTGGTTTTCGTCTGCCGCCTCGAGGAGACCGGCGACGAGCCGGGTTGCCTGGTCTGGCTGGAGACGCCCTGGAGCGGCCGGACGGCCTGGGATTGGCTGGAAGACACGTTGGCCGGCCGGGAGGTGGACCGGTGAATCTGTCACGGGTGACCTGGGTGGCGCTGGGGGGGCTGGGGGTGTGGCTGCTGGCCCTGCTGCTGGCTGCCTTTTTGGGCCGCCGCCGGCGGCTGTGGGGCGACCTGGCCGGCGGGCTGAGCCTGGCCGGCGTGGTCCTGGCGTTGGGTGCCATCTTCGGCGCGCTGGCCCAGACCTGGCCGGCGTTGCCGGCCGGCCCCCAGTGGGCGCTGGGCACGGCCGCCGTCGGCGTCCTGTGGGCCAACCTGGGTCAACAAAGGCGGCAAGGCGAGAGGGCGCTGCCGTTGCCTTTGCCTTTGTGGGGCCTGGCTGTTGGCCTGGCGACGCTGGCCGTTGCCGGCTGGCTTCTGTGGCCGTTGGCGCCGGATAGCGCCTGGCTGCCGCCGCTGTGGATGCTGCTGCAGTTGGGTTTGCTGTGGACCGCCGGCGGGGCGCTGGCCGTGGTGGTAGTGTCGGTCCCGGTTGACGACCGGCAAGCCGGCACCCTGATCGAGGTGAGCAGGACGGTTGGCCTGGCCGCTGCCTGCCTGGCTGTGACGGCCGGTATCGCCGGTGCCTGGTGGAGCACCGGCCGTTTGCTGGCCGGTAACAGCGCCTGGTTGCTACTGGCCGGCCTCTTGCTGCTGGCAGTCACCGCCGGCAGCGGTTTGTTGCGCCTGGCGGCCGGCTGGCGGCGCAGCCTGTGGGTCTTGCTCTGGCTGGCCCTGTTGCTGGCGACCATCGTGCCGGCTTGATGAATTTTACCAATGCTTGTGACTATGGAGGCGCTATGAAGCCCATCATTATCGGTGTCGCCGGCGGCACCGCTTCCGGCAAAACGACCGTGGCCGGCAAGATACTGGAGCGCGTAGGCACCGACCGCATCGCCCACATCAAGCACGATGCCTATTATCGCGACCTGAGTCACCTGCCTTTGGAGGAGCGCACCAGGTTCAACTTCGACCATCCCGACTCGCTGGAAACCGAATTGCTGGTCGAGCACCTGAGCCAGCTCCGGGCCGGCCAGTCGGTGGCCGTACCGGTCTACGACTTTGCCACCTACGTGCGCACGCCGCAGACCATTCGCCTGCAACCCCGGCGGGTGATCCTGGTGGAGGGCATTCTCATTTTTGTCGACCGCGCCCTGCGCGACATGATGGACATCAAATTGTACGTCGATACCGACGCCGACCTGCGTTTCATCCGCCGGCTCAAGCGCGACATGCGCGAGCGCGAGCGGTCGCTGCAATCGGTCATCGACCAGTACCTGGAAACGGTACGGCCCATGCACCTGGAGTTCGTCGAGCCGAGCAAACGCTACGCCGACGTCATCATCCCGGCCGGCGGCTTCAACACCGCCGCCATCGAGATGATCGTTGCCCGCGTGCAGGGTATGTTGGACGAGTAAGTGCCGGTCAGCGCCGGTGCCGGCCGGCCTATTCCGGCAGAACGGCCCCCAACAGGGCGGCGATGCCACCCACGATGATGAACACCGGCCACAGCCGGGCCCAATCCAGCTCGAAGAGGAAAAACACGGCCAATACGGTCAGCACCAGGCCGCCGATGAGCGCGCCGCGCGTTTCGGGCGGAAAGTGGCCGCCGGTGCGCCGGTAGCCGTTCCAGGCCCCGAAAAAGGCACCGGCCGCTGGAACGAGCAGCAGCAGCGCCCACCAGTTGCCCAGCACCACCAAGCCCATGTTTTGCAGCAAAAAGATGATGCCCAGCAGGATGATCACCGCCCCGGCGATCCATGGCGGGCGGTCGCCGCGCAAGGCGGCCCGGCGTTGGGCGCGTTCCTGGCGCCGCAGATTGCGCCAGTCTGGTGCAGGCGATTCGGTTGGTTGTGGTGTCGCTTGGTCGGTTTGAAACTGATCCATTGGTTCCCCTCCTGCGTGGTCGCCCACGCCCCGATCTGTCCGGGCAGGCGGCTTGTCCTCTGCCCGCGGGCTGCTTTCAAATACACATTATACGTCAAATTCGATACAAGCCAATCGTTGCCGGACGCGCCGCTTGGATGGCGGCCATAAATTTCGGTAGGATTCTTGTTACCTCTTGACAATCGTTTCTCCATAATGTATACTTGTGAGTGGTTCGGGTGTACGAGTCACACATCCTCGCCCAGTGTTACCGCCGTTCGGTAGCCGGGCAGTTGTGGTTTAGCACGTTTCTCACCATAGTGGGGGTTTTTGCCCGACCAATCCCTAACGGACGAGCCACTTAGAGTGGCCCGTCGCCGGACGACGGCTGGCTCCACAAGCGACAACGCAGCGCTCGTCCTTACCTTTCGTTTCTCAATTATTCTCAGGACTTCCAATAACTGAAGTACCGGGAAGCCGGTCTGTGTTGGCGTGTTGCGTCGCGGCCCTTTCCCACTTACCGTTACCTCTGTCACGCTCCACGCGTGTGCGGAGTCCGCGTGAGTCTACCTGACTAACGTATCGTCACTGTCGTTTACGAAAGGAGGTGTTGGATGTTCACTAAGCAGAACAGCACCAGTATGACCTTCATGATGGCGGCCGCCGGTTGGCTGGTTATCGGCGTGCTGATGGGGCTCACCCTGGCGCTGCAATTCGTGTTTCCCGACCTGTTCCGAGGCATCCCGCCGCTGGTTTTCGGCCGCCTGCGACAGGAACACGTCAACACCGTGTTGTTCGCGTTCCTCTCAGGCGGCATGATGGGCATTTGGAACTACATGGTGCCGCGCCTCACCGGTCGCCAGTTGTGGAGCGAGCCGTTGGGCACCATCACCGCCCTGCTATGGAACCTGGCCTTGCTGGTCGGCATTGCCGGCATCGCCACTGCCCATACCCAGAGCCGCGAATATGCCGAACTTATTTGGGGCATTGACGTGGCCGTGATGGTGGTCTTGTTGCTCAACATGTTCAATCTGTACATGACCATCGCCCACCGGGTCGAGCCGAAACTGTACGTCTCCTTGTGGTACATCGTCGGCACGTTGATCTGGTTCCCTTGCCTGTACTTCATCGGCAACGTGATGTGGAATCCGCCCACGGGCGCTTTGACCGGCATCAACGATACCATCTTCAACTGGTTCTACGGTCACAACGTGCTCGGGCTGTGGTTCACCACCGGTTTGCTGGCGGTCATCTACTACGTTGTACCCAGAGAGACCGGGACACCGTTGTACAGCCACTTCCTTTCGCTGATCGCCTTCTGGGGCATCGCCTTCTTCTATACCGGCGTCGGTGCTCATCACCTGCTGTGGGCGCCCATTCCCTATTGGCTGAAGACAATCGCGGTGGCTGAGAGTATCGGTATGGTGCTACCGGTGGTGGCCTTTATGATGAACATCTACCTGACAATGCGCGGCAACTGGAACCGTTTCTTCTCCAGCATCCCGCTGCGTTTTGCCATTA
>CAZHBM010000230.1:0-538 GCA_964529945.1 uncultured Anaerolineales bacterium
TGGCAGCGGTGCCGTACTATGACGGTCAACCCGGGCCGGGACCCCAGGTGGGATTGACGCCCACCCAGCGAATATACAAGGATGGCTACAGCAGCGTCGTTCACCGGACGGTGAATGCTCCGTTCAGCAAGTCGGTTACGTTCAGCCCTCTGCCGACGGCCACGTTGGGCAGTCTGGTGACTTACACTTTGCTGGTGCCTGCGCAACCAATTACGGCCACGCTGTACGACGTGATTGTCTCGGACAGCATCGACAGCCGCTTGCACATTGAAGATGTGTCAATCGCCGGTGGTGTTGGGGGCCTGTCTGGATGGGCGGGTCAGCAGGTGACGGGCACTTTTGCCGCCATTGCCAATGGTGACCAGGCCAAAGTGATCGTTCGGTCACGTATTGCCGATGGTTGGCCGGATTCGGCCGGCGATGCACAAGCAGGTGATGTGATTCCTAATAGTGGCCGGTTGAGTCATCGTGACGGGCCACAGGTAACCAGCAATCAAGTTCAGACGCGGGTCGGTGAACCGAATGTCACATTGGACAA
>CAZHBM010000230.1:548-6534 GCA_964529945.1 uncultured Anaerolineales bacterium
CAATGTGACGGCAGTCGATGGCCTGGCGGTGCTGACTTACACTTTGAGACTGGTCAATGATGGCAGCAATGCGGCCTATTCACTGGTCGTGACCGACGAGGTACCGCCGGGGATTTTCGTGACCGCCCAATACGGAGGCGCAAGCCGTAGCGGGCCGGTAACCGGCCCGGGCGTTATGACCTGGACCTTGGGTGCTCTAAGCAATACGCCTGGCTCCAACGTACAATTGCTGACCTACACCGCGCGTTTGACGCACGTTGCGGCCCTGAGTACGTTGGTCAATCGTGCCATCGTGACCTGCCATTCTTTGACCGATACGATTGCCGGCGTTCGTACGTATACCAACAGCGCCGAAGCTTCGGTGCGGACCAGCAACCTGGACGCCGGCAAGGACACGGAACCGTTCCTGTTGCGCGTGGGCGACGTGGTGACCTACAGCCTGGTCTTTACTGTACCGCCTGGCCTGGCGGCCCATGGGTTGGTCCTGCGCGACAGGCTGCCGTACGGCGTCCAGGCTATCAGCCATACCGATGCGCTGCGCTGGTCGCCGCCGGGGGCCTCAGTGTTGACGACCGGCGTGAGTTACGGGCTGGATGGGCTGGAATGGCATTTCGCCCCCATCACCAGCCCGCTAAGCCTACCCATAGTTGTGACAGTGACGTTCCGCGCTCAGGCGACGGGATTGCCCCACGCCTGGCCCGATCAGTCGGCCCGGTATTCCCTGGTCGACACCATGACGTTAACGCACACAAACGGCGTAGTCAGCGCGACGGCTGTGAATGAGCTGGTGCAGCCTTCACTCAGAATCGAGAAGACGGCCCTCCCGCCATCGGGTTCTACGGTGGGCGGTTATGATCTGATTACCTATACCCTGCGCGTGGTCAATTCGAGCTATGCGCCGGCTTACAGCGTTGTCGTCAGCGACACGCTGCCGGCTCAGGTGGCATTTTTGGGTGTGACCTCGGCAACCCTGCCGCTAAATGCCGGCGTAGTACCGGCCATCGCTCCGCCGTGGATGTCATTTTCCATTGGTGAATTGGCGGCCGGGCCGGGCGTCGTGGCCGTTCTCACGGTTGCCGTCCGGGTATCGGACACCGTCGGGGTGGGGGACGTGCTGACCAACGTGGCCGCCATCCCCATGTATGTCAGCCAACCGGGTGCCGGTCCACAGACCGGCCTGACCAAGACCCAACGAATCTACAGCGACGGGACGGACAGCGTCGCGCACCGGGCAGCCACACCCGCCCTGAGTGTGATAAAAACTGTCCTGCCGCCCACGGCGACGCTGGGCGACGTAATCACTTGCGTGTTGGCGGTGCCTGCTTCGCCAATTTCGGTCACAATGTACGCCGTGCGGGTGACCGATGCACTCGACGGGCGGCTGCAGCTGCATTCGGTCGAAACGGGACTGGGCGGAACCGTTGAAAGCGCGGGTAACGTTCTGACGGTCACTTATGCCAGCATCCCGTATGGCGGGCAACGATTCATCACTGCTACGGCCGTCCTGTCCGACCATCTGGGAGCGACGGCCGGCCAGGCAGTCACCAACGTGGCTCACCTGGACTATGCCGGTGGCCCTACGGCCAGCAGCAACCGGACGGTGTTCACGGTAACGGAGCCGTCTCTGGAAATAGGCAAATTCAGCCAACCGGCGGCCGGAACCACGGTGGCGGCGGGAGCTGCAGTTACCTATACATTACGTTTTACCAACGCCTCTGGGGCGCAGGTCAGCGCTGCCTATGACATGGTGTTGACCGACGTGTTGCCGGTCGGAGTGCGTTCATCGGCACCGACACTGCTTGGGGTTATCCTTGATGGGGCACCGGTTACGGCGGACTTCGCCTACGCTCCGGCGACGGGAATCATCAGCCTGACCTTGCCGGTCACCACCAGCCTGCCGGCGAACGGTGTGGTGGTGGTCACCTATCGGGCCGAGGTGGACGGTGATGCGCCTGCCGGAACGGTGCTTCTCAATGCGGCTCACCTGAGATGGAGCAGCCTGCCGGGGGACGTCCCCGGCGACCGCCCGTACGGCCCCATCACGGCCAGCACCGAACTCCAAACCCCGTTGGCCTCGGCCATGTCCAAAGAGGTCAACCCATCCGACCTAACGATCGGCTCGCAGTTGGTTTTCACTCTCACGGTGCCGCAGCCGGAGGTTGGGGCGAGCCTGTATGGGGTCTTGGTGACGGATGTGGTGGACAGCCGGCTGAGAGTGGACGACTATTTCGCGCCTGGGGCGACGGAGGCAAATCTGTCCGGCAACCGGCTGCAAATCGGTTATAGCAGCATTTTGTCGAATAGCCAACGCCGGATAATGATTACAGCCACGGTGCTGAATCTGATCACCGTAAGCGACGCGGTAGAGATTCTCAACTTCGCCCGGCTCGACTACAACACCAATCCCCAGGGGCCGGTTACCTCGAATGTGGTTACAGCCACGGTGCGTGAACCGGTGCTTTCGTTGGACAAGTCGGTACACATGGCGCGCAATCCTGTGGGAGCAAACGACGTGGTTACCTACCAACTGGCGATCAGCAACACGGGTACGTGGACGGCATACAATCTTTCTATCACTGATGTGTTGCCTTCCGGAATTGATTACCTGGACACGGCTTCGGTGATTGTGACCAATCCGCCGACAGTAACGATTACCGACAACAATACTTCCGGGGCGAATCCGTTGGCGTGGCAGATTTCTGAACTGGCGGTGCATGGATCGGTAAACATCACCTTCCTGGCGCGAATCAGCCCGGCTATCGGCGCCGGCCTGGTATTGACCAACACCGCCTGGGGGAGCTATAGCGGGCAGCCAGGCTCTCCAGAGATCGAAAGAGCATACGTCATACCGGTTGATGAGCAGCCTCTGACGACCGGTTATCCAGGGTTACAGCTGAACAAACTGGCCCGGCCGGTCAGAGTGCAGGCGGGCGGCCAAATCACGTACACGATTCAGGTTTCAAACAGCGGCATCGTGGGCGCCACGGGGGTCGTGATCACCGACCTGTTGCCGGCGTCCCAACGGGCCTTTTACGTGGGCTGTTACGGGGCCACCTGCATCGAGTCAAACGGAGTGGTTACTTGGACGCTGGGTGCTTTGGACGTCAAGGCCTCCCGGACGGTCAGCGCGGTCGTTCAGGCGCGGCTGGGTCTGGTCACGGGGACGCAGATCGTCAACTCGGCCTGGGTGACCTGCCAGCAGGGAGTAGGCAGTTTTGATCGCGTCACTGGTACGGTGAGCAGCGATCATCAACTAAGCCTGCTCAAGACGGCCCGGCCCAGTCCGGTCAATGCCGGCGGCTTGCTGACCTATACCCTGGCCTGGCAGGTGACAGGAATCGAGGATGCCTACGACGTGCAGGTGACCGATCACCTGCCGGCGCACATCCGCTACCAATCGTGTGCGCCCGCCCCGTGCAACTTCAGCGAGGGAAACATCATCTGGACTTTGGGCGACCTGGCATACGACGCCGGTGGCAGCATCACGTTCACCGTGCTGGTCAGCCAACCTTTGCCCAATGACCTGCAACTGCACAACACGGCCATCATCACCGACCGGGACGGGATCAGTGCGACCGCGCAGTTGACAACGCCGGTGGTCTCCAGCCACAGGCTACAGGTGAGCAAGTTGGTGCAGCCTGGCATCGTGTTGCCCGCCGGCATTCTGACCTACAGCCTGGCCTATACCGTCAGCGGAAATGGAACCGCTTTTGGTGTCAGCCTGGACGACGCCGTTCCGTCCAACGCGACCTACGTGGCCTCAGTGCCGGAGGCGGACGTGCATCCCGGTGCCGGCGCTAAGGGCCAGGTCATCTGGCACGTGGGCGATTTGCTGCCTCCCGATTCGGGTATCCTGCAGGAAACCGGCATCGTAACCCTGGTCGCGCGGGCCGACGCCTCGCTGCCCAGCGGCGCACTGGTCCGGAATAACGTCACCATCAGCGATGCCTCCGGACTGGAAGACAACGCCTCGGCCACGTCGACTGTGGTGAGCAGCTATGGCATCACGTTGACCAAGTTTAGCGCCACCGACGTGGCCGTTTGGCACGACACGATCACCTACAGCTTGCGTTACACGGTTGCCGGCGATTCACCGAGTACACCTTTCATTCGCGACGAGATAAATGCTCCGGTCACCTATCTGGATGCAACCGGTGGCGTGACGATATCCCATCCGCCGCTGGGTGAGACGGGTGCCGTCATCTGGTACCTGGGACCGGTCAGCCCAACCCGGGCCAGCCCGGTTATCGGTACTGTCAACCTGCTGGTGCGGGTCACCGATCGATTCACCGATGGAAAGATTCTGCCCAACATCGCCTCGATTCACAGCGACGAAAAGGCCTATCAAGACGCCATCACGACGACCTTGCTGGCGCCTGCTATCCAATTCTCCAAACGCAGTTCGCCTACCGGCAGTCTCGTGCCGGAAGACACGGTGAACTACCAGTTGTGCTATTCCAATACCGGTTCGGCGTTGGCCAGCAACGTTGTGATCACGGATTTCGTTCCCTTCAATACTACTTACGTAGCGGGTAGCGCAACCACGTCACCACCGGTGGACTACTACGACGGACAGGCCTGGTCTTCGACAGAACCACTGACGGTGACCGCCCTGAGATGGCGGGTGGGCACGCTGGTGCCCGAAGCTGCGGCATGCGTTGATTTTAACGTGCAGGTGAATTCTGTCATTTACATAAACGGGATGGCGCTTGAGTTGAGCGGTATGGGCTGGATTCCGGTGCAGACATCCACGCCGGTGACGTCAACACCGGTGCCGGTTACGCCTACGATGACCGTAACGCCTACGATGACCGTAACGCCGTTGGCCACGGTGGTGGTCACCCCCACGGCGACGGCAACAGGCGCACAGCCTACCCTCACGGCGACACCGGTCGTCACCCTGACGCCGGCAGAAAGACTCTCGCCGACACCCACGTCATTGCCTACGTCGGCTCTGGGCGGGACGGCAACCCCAACCGGGGCAGCAAGCATCACGCCCACGGCGACTCTCAGCCTGTCCCAACCGTCGCCGGGCCAGTCCCCGACGGCTGCGGCAACGGAGCCGGTCGAGGCGTTGTTCGGCTATGCACCAACTGCAACTGCAACTCCGGTTCAGGTAACCGAGACTGCGACACCAACACCGCCGGCCTCACAGGGGGAGCCGTCCGAGACGTCGATGGGTCAACCGGGCAAAGTCGGATTCTGGCCGGCCCTGGTCAGTTTCCTGACCTTGCGGGTCATCGTCGTTCCGGCGGCACAGAGGGTGGGTCCGGAACCAGATTCCTTCAATTACCAATCCGAGCCAACGGTTGAGGCGACCTACCCGCCGCCACCCAGACCGGGAGAAGCCTCTGAGCAGGGTGTCATTGGGGGCGGTGACGGCGCGCGGCCGATCGAATCGACCGTCGAGGTATCCCCTTCGGTTGCGGCAAGTGTGACTGCGACCATACCCGTCCCGCAGACGCCGACGCCTCAGCTTGAACTGTCGAGCACACCGACGGCGACTGGGACGGTAACTGTCACGCCGCCGCCGGCGGAGCCACTGCGGCTGGATGTACTGGAGGCGGTCGTCGGGTCGATCGTCAATACCGCCACCTTGGGCAGCGACCAGACGCCGCCAATCACACGGACTGCCCAAAATCCATTGCTAGGTACGGTTGACCCGTTTGTCCACAAATACGGTGTGCCGGAGCAGGCAACTATCGGGCAGGTGGTGACATTCACCTTAGTTGTTGGCAACAGTGGCGATACCAATGCCACCGCGGTGGTGGTGACCGACAGCCTGCCGCTGTACGTTGACGTTCTATCCGTTCACACCACCAAGGGGTCGGCCAATGTGTCCTCGCCGCCACCACCACACGCAACGATGTTAATCACGCAGTCAGTGCATCCTTGCGGCTTGAACTTGCCCTTCAGCTTGCCTTCAAAGGCGCGGTCAGGCAGAATCCGGACGGTTTTCTCCTTGCCGTCAGGACCAACGGGATAG
>CAZHBM010000231.1:0-6531 GCA_964529945.1 uncultured Anaerolineales bacterium
ATTGAGACAATAAACGCAAGGCTGGGCGATGACGTGATTGGTGAACATCCCGGTGTGATATCGGGAGACTATGTGCAGTTGTCGATCAGAGATACCGGCTCGGGCATGAGTGATGCAGTCAAGGCGCACCTGTTCGAGCCATTCTTCACCACCAAGAAGATAGGAGAAGGGACGGGTTTGGGTCTGGCCACGGTATATGGGATTGTCAGGCAAAATTTAGGCCTGATTGAGGTCAATAGCGAAGAGGGAAAAGGCTGTGGCTTTGAAATCTTTCTCCCTCGATCGGATGTGCCGGAGGATGTCCAACTGACGGCAGACGAGTCGGAACGATTGCCGGCCGGCGACGAATGCATCTTATTGGTTGAAGACAATGACGACGTGCGGCGCATTGTGCGTAACTCGCTGGAAACCAAGGGATACGAAGTGCTTGAGGCTCCTGACGCCCTTTCCGCACGGGCTGTCTTGGACCAATATGGCTTGCCGATAGACTTGTTGCTGACAGACCTGGTTCTGCCGGGTGATAGCGGCATAACGCTGGCAGAGGATTTGTTAAGAGAACGCGTCGGTTTGCGTACACTGTTTATTTCCGGTTATTCTGCGGACACCATTGAGCACTATGGCGAATTACCTCCCGGCAGCGGTTTCCTCAAAAAACCTTTTAGCCCAAGACAGTTGATCCTGAGTGTGCGTCGAATTTTGGATGTCCCTGCCGGGGATGAAGAACAGGATCGATAGAACCAGCCTCGCCTGGTCGAGCCGCTGATTGAAGGATGCCAACAATGTCCGACTATACTGCTTCCGAAATGATGATCGCTTCCTCGGCGCGGGAACTTGAAGGAGAGCGGGTTGTATTTGTCGGTATCGGGTTGCCCAATATCGCCTGCAACCTGGCACAACGTACTGTTGCTCCTCAATTGGAGCTCGTTTATGAAGCCGGAGTCTATGGCGCGCGGCCCAGCCGGCTTCCTCTCTCCATAGGTGACCCGTGCCTGGTTACCGGCGCCCGTTCAGTCGTTTCGATGCCTCATCTGTTTCAATACTACTTGCAGGGGGGACTCGTCGACGTCGGTTTTCTGGGCGTGGCTCAAATCGATCGTTACGGCAACCTGAATACGACCGTGATCGGTCCATACCAGCGGCCCAAGGTTCGGCTGCCCGGGAGCGGAGGGGCGTGCGAGATTGCGCTCTTGGCGCAGAAGATCTTTGTTATCACGCGGCTGAGCCGGCGCACCTTTGTCGAAAAGCTCGATTTTGTCACCAGCCCCGGCCATTTAACCGGTGGGAATTCGCGGGAGCGCTTGGGTGACTATGGGCAGGGGCCGGTCGTGGTGATCACCGACATGGGACTCTTCCGTTTTGATGGCGAAACGCGTGAGATGGTACTCACGTCCCTTCATCCGGGATGCACGGTCGAGTCAATCCAAGAGCGCGTTGCGTGGCCGTTGCGAGTCTCGGACAATCTGGCCGAAACCAAGCCTCCCACCAGGCAAGAACTTCATATTATGCGCGATGAATTGGACCCGGAAGGTATGCTCAGAAACTAGACAGCATGCGCTCTACTGTTAATCGGCAATCGAGAATGCGTGGCTTGGCCACGAAAGGCATATGGATTGCTGTCGCCTGTTTGGCGGTGGCTTTTGCTCTGCGCTGCTACCGGCTATCAGCCCAAAGTTTGTGGTATGACGAAGGTGTCAGCTGGTACCTGACAACGATGTCGTTACCCAAGCTCACAGCCTGGACTGCCAACGATATCCAGCCTCCCCTGTACTACTACGTTTTGTGGGGTTGGGTGCGTCTTGCCGGCGACAGCGAATATTCCCTCCGTTTTCCTTCGGTAGTTTTTGCTGTACTCAGTCTCCCCTTTTTCTGGCTGATTGCCCGTCGCCTACAGGGAAAATTGGCGGCATGGCTGTCGCTCGCTATAGCGGTCATTTCACCGCTATATGTCTATTATTCTCAAGAAGCTCGAATGTATACCTTGCTGACCTGGTTGGGTCTGTTCGGGAGTTGGCTTCTGCTGCGGTTGCTAGACGTATTGGAGGCGGGCGGACCTGCCGATCAGGGCAGGCGGCAGGCACGACTATTGGCCGCCGCCTATGCTCTGGTGGCGGCTGCAATGTTGTACACACACTATTTCGCACTCTTCTTACTGCTTGCCCACGGGCTTTACGTTCTTTACCGGTGGTTGGCAGCCGGAAGGCCCGGCTGGCGAATACTGTGGCTGGTGCCGGCGGTCATCATCCTACTCTTTCTCCCATGGCTGCCCTTCTTGGTTACCCGTTACGGAATCGATACAAGCTACTGGCCGGGTTCGTTGAAACTGGCCGAGGTTGGGCGCAATCTGTTGATAACATTTGCATTGGGAGAGACAGTCAAAGAAGGCCCTGGATGGACGTTGACATTCGGGTATGTGGCCATCTGGTTGCTGAGTCTATTCTCTTTCGTCACAGCAACTGCAGGTAACGGGCAGTCGAAACGATCGCGATCGTCGCTCGTATTTCTGCTCCTGTATTGCCTGGTACCGATTTTATTGATGGGGCTGCTTGCCTATCGCACGCCCAAATTCAACCCACGGTATGCTATGTTTGTCTCCCCGGCCGTCATCTTGATCACCGGCTGCGGGCTGGGAGCGTTGCTGGCGGGCTCAGCGCGCTGGAAGACAGGTGACCGACGGATACCTCCATCCAGGCTACCGGCCATCGCCAGCCGTCTTGTAGCGGCACTGATGGTGGGTTACGTGTTGGTGACGTCGGGCTATTCCCTACATAACTGGTTCTTACCCTATCGCGAAAACCAATTCAACAAGGCTGATTTTCGCATCACAGCAACCATCGTCTCCGAACGCGCCGGCCCTGAAGATGCCGTTCTGCTAAATTCGGGACACATGTTCCCGGCCTGGGCTTATTACTACGGTTGGGATGGATGGTACGGTTTGCCCGACATTGACGTGTTGGACGTCAACGCCGTCTTGGACTTGACTGTTGGGGGAACTCTGAATGACTTGCTTGCCGGCAAGCGGGGCGTATGGTTGGTGCGCTGGCAGAATGAGGTCACCGACCCATTCAACGTCCTGCCGCTGTATCTTGGTTCGGTGGGAAGACAAGATGACTATGGCCAGTTCTGGCACATGGAACTATATCACTACCAATTGCCCGAAGATGCTGACTTCAGCTTGGAAGACTTTGTCACCGAGCCGATTGGAGCGACATTCGAAAACAGCGTATTGCTGGTGGGCGCCAGGTATGAAGAGGACAAGCTGATCCTGATTTGGCAACCGTTGCGACGGTTGGATCGCGACTATACGATTTTTGTCCACATCTTGGACCAGAACGGGCAGACTGTGATCTCTGCCGATCATCTGCCCTCTCAACCTACCCACCTCTGGCCGGCGGGCCAGGTTCTTCCCGACCAGGTGGAGCTGGCGTTGCCCGTAGATCCGCGGACTACTCCTTTGTGGTTGGAGGTGGGTCTTTACGATGCCGCCGTTCCGGCTATGCCCAGATTAGGGCCTGTCGATTGTCCCTCCTGTTCCGACACAGGCGAAAATCGAGTGTTGGTGCCGTTGGAAGTAGATGCTGGATGAAGCGACGTGTCTTCATCCGCCGTAGGGCCGAGCAGCGGTTCAACGGTAAATCCGATCCTCTAATTTGAATAGGCCATGAAATCGAACGTGCGAATTCGACAACACCTTGCCCGTTGGGAATCCTGGAGCGTTTTGGGCATTAGCCTGCTCGCGCTGGGGGTACGACTGCAAAATCTGACCTATCACAGCGTATGGTTCGACGAGGCTATGAGTATCTATTGGGCTCGTTCGACGCCGGCGCGCATCGTAGAAGTGGGTTTGAATTTGGTGGAAGATAGGCTGCCACCGCTGTATTACCTGCTTCTCCACGGTTGGCGATTGGCAGCCGGCGACGGCGAGTTCGCCTATCGCTTCCCCTCAGTCGTGCTCGGTGTCTTGCTGGTGCCGATTGTATTCTGTCTGGGACGTGAACTCTTTGGGCGGCGGGTTGGCGTCCTGGCAGCTCTATTGAGCGCGCTGAGTCCATTCTTGGTATGGTACTCTCAGGAAGCTCGAATGTACGCCCTGGCGGTCTTGCTGGCGACGCTGGGAAGCTGGCTATTCTTCAGGGCCGTCGACAGCACGATCCGTCACCGTGGTGTCAGCCATTCTCTTCCTCTTTGGCTGGGCTATGGATTGTGTGCACTGGCCGGTCTGTACACTCACCTGTACACCGGTTTCCTTCTGCCGGCTCAAGGCCTGTATCTTCTGTTTACCTGGCGCCGGACCAGGCGAGCCTTGCCAGGATATGTTCTTACAATGGCCGGTGTCACTCTGGCCTTTGTGCCGTTGGCACTGGCCGTGCTGCGGGCCAGTGGGGAAGCCGGCTCTGGCAATCCCTGGCCGGGATTGTGGGCGCGCCTATGGCAACTTCAGATTGCGTTGGTAGTCTGGCAGTCTCCTCTAGCTCCGGCGACGGTTGTGATAATCGCAACCGGTACCCTGGCCCTGGCGTTGATCGGGTTGGGTTTGCCACGTCGCGCAGGTGGCCAAAGCAGGGATGGATCCAGGCTGCCCCACCCGCGCCTGCTGGCGGGCTTGCTTTGGTTGCTGCCGATCGTCATTGCCACGCTGCTTATGACGCGCAATAAATTGGCGTTTTTTGGGGAGCGCTATTTTATCGTCGTCGTCCCCTGGATGCTGTTATTGATGGCACGTGGAGCAGTTCAACTGGGAGATTGGATAAAAGGCCGTCACCGGCCCGTTCGATCCTTGGCGCCGGTGTTGTACCTGTTGCCGATCGTATTAACTGTAGTCCCCTTGCCGGGGCAGTGGAGTCCGCCGGCCCGCAAAGAGGCCTGGCGCGAAACGGTGGCCTATCTGGCCAAGAACGCCCATCCGCAAGACGCGGTCCTGATCCATCCAGACTGGACCCGCTACCCCTTGCAGTACTACTTCCGGGGCCCGGGGCAGACCTACGCGATTTTTAGTTCTGTCGACGACACAACCAATTTGGATCCACCGCTGGAAGCCATCAGCCAGAATCATCCGGTAGTCTGGCTGGTGGAATCTCACACGGAATTGGCCGATCCGGACCACCTGGTAGACAACTGGTTCGCTAATCGTTATCCGTTGGTCACGGAGCTGTATCCGCCTGGATTGGTGGCGGTGCGGGCTTACGCACCGGGGTACATTTCCGATTCTTTGCCCGACTTCGCCGAACCGACCTCATTTTCCTTTCGGGATGGCATCCAGCTGATCGGCTACACCGTATCCGACGACCAGGTTAACCCGACCGATGATCTTTTCCACCCGCCTAGTGGTTGGGTTCACGTGATTCTCTTCTGGCGGCTGGCAACAGATGAAGGTGTCGAGAATGGCGCACCATATTTGCACATGGTCGATTCGGCCGGGCAGATTTGGGGTGCGTCGCTAGAGCGTGCCAACGACGCTTTCGACTTTTACCCACCCACCCGTTGGCGAAGTGGGGATGTGGTGCGGACCGACTACGACGTCAATCTCAACCCAATGACCCCGTCCGGAAAATACCTGCTCGTCGCCGGTGTCCGCGATGAAGCGACCGGCCAGCCGGTACCGTTGTCGAATGGCACGACCGAGGCCGTGTTGGCCACGATCCAGGTAAATCGCTAGCGCACGAAAAATGGTAATCAAAAAGGGGCGACACATCTGCTTGTGCCGCCCCTCTCGTTTGTTCGCCTCAGACATTTATCAAGGGATCTTCAACACCTGGCCGATGTAGATCATATTGGGGTTAGACAGGTTGTTGGCGACCATCAAAGCCTGTAAAGTGGTATTGAAGCGCATTGCCACGGTGTAGAGTGTATCGCCGGGCTGCACGACGTAGGTAGAACCCTGGCCCGGTGGGACAGGGATATTGCCGCCACTGGTGGGGATGACCAGCTTCTGGCCAACGTAGATGAACCAGGGATTCGCAATCCCGTTTGCTTGAGCGATGGCTTGCCAGGTCGTGTTGTACGTCAGTCCTATGCGGAATAGAGTCTCACCCGGCTGCACGATGTGAACTGTCTCTCCGCCCGGTAGTGGCGGCTGGCTACCTCCGCCAGGAATTATCAGTTCTTGACCGATGACAATCAGGTCGCTCGTCAGACCGTTGGCTGCCATAATATCCTCGACGCTGACGCCGAATTGCAGGGCGATGGAGTACAGGGAGTCTCCCCAGCGAACGACGTACGTGGCGCCGGCCGGCGCCGGGTATGTTTCCGGCTCACCCGAATCCGGTTCCCAATCGGGGGTCTCGGCTTCCGGAGAGGGCAACAAAATGGGCGTCGGCGTGGCAGGCGGCATAGCGGTCAAAACGGGTACCGGCGTGGGCGTTGGTTCCGTCTCTGCGATAGCGGTGGCGATGACCGCCGTAGCTGTGGCGTCCACATTACTGGTGTCCGTGAGCTCGGAGAAGGAACTTTCAGGTGTCGCCGTCGGTTGCGTGGCGATGGTGGTGGCCGGGTAGGTGGGTGTAAAGGTGGGCAGCAATTCCCCTCCCAGTTCCG
>CAZHBM010000232.1:0-6513 GCA_964529945.1 uncultured Anaerolineales bacterium
GATAGTGAGATGCGAGGGAACGCGCTACTTCTGTGAGTTCGGCAGGTACTTGCAGGTTTTTTTGCTCTTTTTATTCAATGCCAGTGGCCGTCTCTCCTCTCGCGGAATCGTACCCCAGTAGTAAGCACTGTCTCAACATTGCTTGTCTTTGGAAATCATCTATCAGATTCTCTTTACCTTTCATCCAGCATGATGTGTGACGGGGGAGAGCAGAGCATACCACGCATCGTTTCAAGATCTACCTTATCAGGAAACAGCAGGAATCCTCATCCATTATCCGAAATAGCTTAGGAGGTGCTAGATGATTAGCAGGCTGGAACTGACAAAACGTTTGTCGCAAGGTAGTATTGATTTTACGTCGTCGATTATCGAACAAGCTCTCATGAACGATACGTTGCGTGGTATCGTGATGCCCGAGTTGGAGAAGCACCTATTGGCCCAGGTGGAGCAGATTTCTGGTCCATCCAGGCCTGCCCGCGTGGCCGAAGATAAGAAGGCGTTGGCCCGTGGCCTGGTAAAAGCCGCCGATCGCGCTTTGGCCCGGCGACAGATATCCCGCAACGTGTTGCGCACGCTCCTCAAGTCTTTGTTGGGGAACACCGCCTTGGTACAAGATGACGCCGCTCAGGAAGCGCGCCGGAGCTTTGCAGAGAAGCACGATGGGAACCAACCTCCAACCACAATTCTGATCAGCCCTACCAAAACCTGCAACCTGAAGTGCATTGGCTGTTATGCCACCTGTGATCCGAATGAGAAGGCCCCCAGCATGGATTGGGACGTCTTCGACCGGGTCATCACCGAAGCCAAGGAATTATGGGGCATGCGCTTCATTTCCATCTCTGGCGGCGAACCCTTCACCTATCGCTCCCAGGGCAAAACCCTGATAGATATGATGGAAAAGCACAATGATTGCTTCTTCCAGGCCTACACAAATGGAACCCTGTTCACCAAGCGGATGGCAGAGCGCCTGGCCGAGGTAGGCAACTTTTCCGCCAATATTTCGGTCGAGGGCTTTGAGGAAAAAACTGATGGTCGCCGAGGCAAAGGCGTTTACAAGCGTATTCTGGACAGTATGGCCAATCTGCGCGAAGCCGGCGTGCCTTTCGGCATCTCGTTGACTGCCACACGCTTGAATGCTGAAGAGATTCTGTCGGACGAGTTCATAGACTTTTTCTTTGATGAGCAAATGGCTTTGTATGCCTGGATGTTCCAGTATATGCCTATCGGCCGCAGCTATACACTCGATCTCTTGCCCACGCCCCAGCAACGCGCCTGGATGTGGCAGCGCTCGTGGGAAGTCGTACACAAGAAAGAGATTATGTTGGCCGATTTTTGGAACTTTGGCACCGTTTCCGACGGCTGCATTGCAGCCGCGCGCGACTCTGGCTACATGTACATCGACTGGAACGGCACGATCACGCCGTGCGTATTTATGCCCTACGCAGCTTCCAGCATCTACGACGTCTATGGCAACGGCGGCACTCTGGACGACGTTTACGAATTGCCCTTCTTCAAAGCCGTCCGAAACTGGCAGTATGAGTACGCCTACGGCAAAGATAATCCGATGGAGCACAAGAATTGGGTCATGCCCTGCCCAATGCGCGACCATCACAGCGAATGCCGCAAGATGATTGACGAGTACAAGGCCGAGCCTGAAGATGAAATGGCAGCTCAAGCACTGCTCGATGGCCAGTACTACGAAGGTTTGTTGGCCTACGACGAGGAGCTGCACAAGGTACTTGATCCAATCTGGAAAGAGAAATATCTCGCCAGCGGTCCTGCAAAGACTCACTGATAGAATTGGCCTCAGGCCCATATTCTAGTGAATGGCAGTCTATTGAACGGTTGATACTGGGCGTTATTAGAAAAGGCGAAGAGGATTCCTTGATCGTAGGCCGGCTGGCGGTGGTGGCAAGGTGATGCTCTCCCCAACAGCCACCCCGCTGCTTGTCAAGACCTGTAGTGAATGAAGCTGGCAGTTGGTGCAACCAGAAGGTTGCACCAACTGTTTCTCTTTCGAACAGGGTTGGGCATTGAAGGAGCACACCAAAGCACGGTGCATGTTGGCCTTGCCTGGAACAGGCGGTGGACGTATCCTAACACCGAGGCGATCTGTCACTTTCTGAAAGGGGGTTGTGACCTGTGAGGAAAAACCGCGCGCGACAATTGTTCTCATTCGTGACAATAGGCACGTTAGTCGTTGGTTTGTGCTGGTTGCGGCGCCGGGTGGATCGACCGACAATCCAGCGCCGCTTCTGGAACCCAGTCTACGATCACCTGGCCGGACTGTATGATGCAGTTGATTGGTTGACCTTCAACACGACACAGAGGTTCCGGCAACGAGTTCTGCCGTATCTGCCGGCACCGGGCGGACGCCTGCTGGAGGTCGGTTTTGGCACTGGCCGGTTGCACGTCGAGTTGGCGAGTCTTTATGAGATGGCAGGAGTGGATCTTGCACCAGGGATGGTGCGGATTACCCGCAACCGTCTGGCATCCAAGGGGCTGCAGTCTGACCTCCGCCAGGGAAGTGTATATAGTCTACCTTGGCCGAGCGATAGCTTTGATGCAGTGCTATCCACTTTTGCTTTCAGCGCATTTGCCGATGCAGAGTCGGCGTTGGACGAGATGATTCGCGTCACCAGGCCGGGAGGCCGGCTCATTATTCTTGACGCCGGTGAAGCAAGAAATGGTAACCTGTTGGCTCACGGTTTGGCAATACTTTGGCAATGGTTGGGTGATTACATGCGTGACGAAGTGCCACTGATGCAGGCCAGAGGACTCTCCGTCCTGCGCGAAGAGTTTGGCCCAGGAGGATGTATCCATCTGGTAGTCGGGATTTGTCCCGGCGTTTCAGTGTAGAGTAATTGCGCGTTCAATTGAGCATGTCCCTTATCGTTTCAACCAGAAGTTTGAGGCGCACAGGTTTGCTCAAATAGTGATCCGCCCCTGCCCCCAGGCAGCGGTCAGCATCACCAGGCATAGCCAGAGCCGTTAGGGCAATAATCGGCGTATGGCTCAATTCAGCGTCAGCTCGAATTTGGCGAATCGCCTCCAACCCATCCATGCCCGGCATCTGAATATCCATCAAGATCATATCGGGATGATGCGCTTTAGCCAGGGCTACCGCTTCAGCCCCATCGTGGGCAACCACAATGCGATGACCAGTTGCTTCCAGGTAACCGGTAATGGCCTCGATGTTGGCCTCACTGTCCTCCGCCAGAAGTACTCGTGGTTGTTGCCCCTTCTGATCGCCTCTTTCGGGGTCCTGCGATGATTGGCTTGTTCGGCCTCCCTCTTCTCGATTGATTGGAGCATCGGCGTTGGAGTTGATTCCTGTCATTTATTCAGGCACCCTTTCCGTCAAGCGACGTTGCGGAAACTCGACTTTCGCTATCTATAATACACTTTTTGCCCACTTTTTTCCAGGCGACCACGCGCAGCCGGTTTACCAATCTCTGACAGCGTTTAGTAAACCCACCAATTGATCGTGAATCAACCAGGCTGAGGCTGGTAATTTATTCTGTAGCAAGTCCGCGCGCATCGTCGCCAGATGAGGTCTCAAGCCGTCAAGTCCTGCGTCAATTGTATGATCTATGATAGCCATTACCTTTGAATAACGTTTCAGCGTCACCTTTTGGCCGACAAGAGTATCCACTTCGTCGGCAACCTGCTCAAATTGCACCGCCAGGCGATCACAATCTGCTGCCAGTTGTGCCAGGTGCTGACGTTGCTCCGCGGTCAGCCCTACGGGAAATATCGACTTTGGAGGAACCGACCATGACCGCTGATAGAGAGGCCCAGCCAGATATTCCATTTCTCCCAGAAATGTCGCTGCCTTTCGCACAGCCTGCTGTGCCTGCGCCAGGCTACGTCGCGCCTCAAACAACTCAGTTCCGTCCTCCGAGATACCGTTCGGCATGATGTCGTCGGTACTGTGTGCGTCTTCAGCCGGCAATGCCGCCAGCTCCTGGCCGAGGATCGCGCCTCGCCGAAGTCGGGCAGACTGTACCAGGAGCAAATGGCGCAAGTAGCTGGAAACATAGCTGGGAAGGCCGGCACGATCGTTCTTCAGGATCAAGTAGCAGTCGGTGTAACTCGTGTCTTCAGTGCCGCGGGCATGGTCGTCTGCAAACAGGTGCCCGTCCAGTGACAGCCGATAGACACGTGAGCCTTCCGGGGACGAGGGCCGGAGAAGGTCGGGCGGGATCACGACCATGCCCAAGTCTTGGGAAGTGCGGCCATTTCGTAACCGTGTCCAGCGGTGTTTCTTTTCGGCCCAGAAGTTCGATTCAGGATGGCCGTCAGTTGTTACCGGCGCGTCCATTGCCCATACCAGATCGGTACTCACCGTGGGAAGATCTTCCTGGACTTGACAGATGTGTTGTGGTTCGCGCTCGCTACACGCGGACATATGTCCTGCTCCGAAGATGGGAATCTGCCACCCCCATTGTTTCAGCCAGGTCGTTTGACTCTGGTAATTGCGCGCACGCGCCCATTGGAAGAAATGGCCGGCATCGCGGCCAGGTTGTGGGATTCCAGTCGCCGATGTGCCGTCATTTGACACTGGTTCCGGGATTGGAACCTGATTGTAGCTGCTATAACCAGTGTCCCAGGCCCGGTTGAGATCGGCTAAGTCAACATATTGTTGGCGCAACCATATAGGCCACAGGACTTGACGCACGTGTGGATTGTAGTCTGGTAGGAGTCGGTCAACGCCCAGGTCAAGTGCAGCAATAGGACCCTCGGGAGCCTGAAACGGTCTCAGATACTGCGACAGGACTCCGAACCAGTCTTTGAGATAAGACTGGTAATCTGGATGATCCACGCAAGGCAAGCGTCCAGCACCGGCAACGTCGCTCACAGGTTTGAGATTAACGTCCAGCCGGGTGATTTCCGGGTTGTGTTGCAGCAGCCAGAGAGGCGTACCATTGGCGATCAAATTGGCTGTTGGATGCAGCCCAACGCACAGCACAACCGGCAATTCGAGTTTGTCGCACAGCTTTAAGAATCCGACCATATCTCGCTGTGGGTGTGTAGCGCCAACGAGGTCTATCCAATCCACAAACGGCTGGTGCCACGACCAGGGCACAACAGTGTGAACAGCATCTGCACCCAGTTGGCGAAGTCGCAGGAACTGCAACTCCCAATGACGACGAGGAATGCGAAAGTAGTGGAAGCTCAGAAGGTGCAGGTGTTCGATTGCCTCTTGGGGCTGCGGTGTTTTAGGTTTGGTTGTTTCGGGCAATGTAACCCCCAGAAAACGATAACCAGAAATTCAAGCTCTGTATTGGGCATTCGGTTTAGTGCACCGCGGCAGCCCGTTTCGTGCGCATCAATCGGCTATTTGTCGCTGAGAGTCAGGGTAGAGTTTGTGGGCGCAGGAGGGACAAAGCCCATGGCTAAACTGAGCTTGAGTATGGTCATGCACGTAGACTTCAACTTCTTGCCAGTATCCCTCATCATCGCGTACTTTTTTGCAGGCAGCGCAAATCGGTATCAGTCCACGCAAGGTCTCGACACTATCCAGTGCCGCGTGCAGCTCGGCATTCAGCCGTCTGAGTTCCATCATATCTCCAAAGCGGGCGGCGGCGATGATGATGGCTCGTTCCATATCCCGAGCATTCGGAGGTTTGATCAAATAGGCACCCACACCGGCATCACTGGCCTGTTGCACCAGTTCGACCGTCTCATAAGCAGTCAGTACGACAACCGGTGTTGGTTGTGTCATCTGAATAAGGCGGGTGGCTTCAATTCCATCCATATCCGGCATTTTGATGTCCATTAAAATAACATCCGGATGGAGGGACAGGGTGAGCTCGACTGCCTGGCTGCCATTGACTGCTTCACCCACCACCTCATACCCCAGTTTCACCAGGGTTTCGTGCGTCATCTGGCTTACGAGGAAACTGTCTTCGGCAACAAGAACACGCTTGGCTTTCCGCATACGCACTCGTTTACCCGCTATCCAGAATTGCACGCACTTTGCACGCCAATCCCACGGGACTGAAAGGTTTTTGCAGAAAGGCGGCATCTGCATCGAGAACACCGTGTTGAACAATGGCCTTTTCGGCATAGCCGGATACGAACAGGCATTTCAGTTCGTATCGCGATTGCTTGAGACTTTGGGACAGGTCCTTGCCCCCTATCCCCGGCATTATCACGTCCGTCACCAGCAGATGGATAGGACCATCGAATGCAGAAGCGATCCGCAAGGCCTCATTTCCATCCTCAGCCTGCAATATATAATACCCCAAATCCTCCAATACACGGCAAGCAATCTCTCGCATACTGGGATCATCCTCTACGACAAGGATAGTCTCCTCACCACGGGGCATATCCTGGATAGGCGACTGGTCTCTTGGTGGCAAATCTGTCTCGGCCGCACGGGGCCAGTAGATTTTGAACGTTGTCCCCTGGCCGATTTCACTATACACCCACACGTAACCGTTGCTGTGTTTAACCATGGCATACATTGTAGCCAGGCCAAGCCCTTCTACGGCAGCCACTCCGTTC
>CAZHBM010000233.1:0-6488 GCA_964529945.1 uncultured Anaerolineales bacterium
CTATGAAGCAGCTATATTGGATTCATCCTCAGGTTGGGACATCTTCCGGTTCGTGACCTTTCCACTGTTGACCCCCGTGTTATTCACGGTGACGATGCTGCGCTTGGTGGAGGCGTTCAAAGTTCTCGACATACCCTTCGCGATGACGAGCGGTGGGCCGGGCTCGGCAACGCAGACATATTCGTTTTACATCTATCTGACCGGCTTAAGGAACTTCAACGCCGGCTATGCTTCGGCCTTGGCCTACATCCTGTTGTTTGTGATGGTAGGCATCAGCCTGTTCTTCTTCCGCCGGCTGCGGGCGATCTACGAATAGAGAGGTGCTGACGTGGTAAGTAAACGCTCTGGTATCGGAAACGTATTGATCTGGATCATCATCATCGTTGCCACTATTTGGGTGGTTGCACCGTTCTATTGGGCCATCATCACATCGCTGAAGGAGCCGACGGTCATCTTGACCAAAGTGTCACTGATACCGTTCCTGCAATTCACACCGACCTTAAACAATTGGATCAGCGAGTTCACGCAGCGGGCGAAAGAAATCACGCGCGGATTGACGAACAGCGTGATTATCTCCCTGGGAGCGACCCTTATCGCTACCAGCCTGGGTACCCTTGTGGGCTACGGGCTGGCACGTTTCCGCTTTCGTCGGTGGCAGAACAAGGATATGACCATGTGGTTCCTGTCGCAGCGCTTCCTGCCTCCGATGGTAACCGTCATTCCTTTCTTTCTGGTGATGCAAGCCTTAGATTTGTATGATACGCGCATTGCGCTTATTCTGGTGAATGCGACTTTTACAATGCCGTTTGCGGTATTGATGATGCGCGACGCCTTCAAGGACTTGCCGATAGAATTGGAGGAGTCGGCCTGGGTAGACGGAGCTTCGCGCTTTCAAAGTTTCTTGCGTATTGCTTTGCCATTGGTGGCACCGGCAGTGGCGGCCGCGGCCGTCATTTGTTTTGCCTTCTCGTGGAACGAATTCATCTTTGCCCTTATTTTGACATCGAAAAAGGCCCAGCCGATGACGGTCATCATCGCCGGTGTGGAACACACTCAGGGTATTCAGTTTTGGTTCGTTGCTACCCGTCTGCTGGTGGCTATGCTGCCCCCGGCCCTGCTGGCGCTGACAGCTCAGCAATACATCGTGCGCGGTTTGACCTTCGGCGCAGTGAAAGGATAACCAGGAAATATGTTAGTACCATTCAACGATCTCATGGCAGACGCTTTGGACGGCGGCTATGCCGTCGGTTATTTCGAGGCGTGGGATACGTACTCATTGGAGGCTGTGCTGGCAGCGGCTGAAGCCGAAGATGCGCCCGTGATTCTGGGGTTTGGTGGCGCTGTGTGCAACCAGGAATGGCTTGCAGATCGAACGCTTGAACGTCTGGGAGCGCTGGGACTGGCGACTGCCCGTTCGGCCAAGGTGCCGGTATCTTTCATTCTCAACGAGGTCAACCGGTTTTCGTTCGTGGCGCAGGGTATCGTTGCCGGCTTCAACGTAGTGATGCTCGACTCAAGTGAGTTGCCCTACGCGGAGCACGTTCGATTGACCCGTCAGGTGGTGGAAATGGCCCATCCGGTGGGTGTGGCGGTTGAGGCAGAGGTAGGTATGCTACCCGATGCTTCCGGGCAGATGAGCCAGGACACTCACGGCCGGTTGACCGACCCACAAGAAGCGGCCCGGTTCATTGAGGAAACGGGAATCGATGCCTTGGGAGTCTCCATCGGCAATGTGCATACATTGACAGAGGGTAAAGCCAATGTCGACTGGGAGCGTTTGGAAGCCATCCGCGATGCGGTAGATATCCCGTTGGTGATCCACGGCGGTACCGGTTTCCCGGATGACGCGGTGGCGCGAGCCATTTCGTTGGGAGTGGCCAAATTCAACGTGGGTGTTTGTCTCAAGGAAGCCTTCATGGAAGGGCTAAGAACCGCGATTGACACCATGTCCCCCGACGTCAGTATCCACCAACTTATGGGGTCGCGTGCATCGGCGGATGTGCTGCAAGTGGGGAAGGAGCATATGCAACAGGAGGTGGTGCGCCGTATGCGCCTTATGAGGCCCGGCTACTGAGGGCTGCCATCCGCCTTCGGTGGGTTCTGGGGCGCTACCTCTCCTATGCCGTTAATTTCCGACTCGCGTGAAGCTGCTGTTATCTACGATCGGGCAGCCAAGTCAGGCTTGTGCGTTGCCAACTTCGCCACCGCCAACCGGCGTACGACCGAAGCGATCTTACGGGCAGTGCATGAATATCAGTTGGCGCGAGGCCGGTCCGACCTGCCGGTGGTAATTTCAGTCACCGCCAATTACCCGCCGCAGCCCCAATTGCGGCAGTACACCGCCAGCGATAGTGCCCTGGTAGGACTGGCGGCCTTCTTGTCTGACATTGACGTTTTTTTGAACGCGGACAGCCCCTACCGGGATGTCCGCGTTATGCTGCATTTGGATCACGCCTGGCCTGGCTATGATGACGAAATCATTGCCCGGGTTGTGGACCCATTTGCCAGTGTGATGTATGACTGTTCGATGTATCCCCTGGAAGAGAATATGCACCGTGTGGCTGCGTTTGTTCGCGCTCAGGATGAGCGGGTACTGGTGGAGGCGGCGGTAGACGAACTGAAAGAAGCTGCCGAAGGTGGCGCGGATATGCCTCTGACCGACCCGGTAGTGGCCCAACGATTTGTGGAGGAGACCGGCGAGGCCCTTATCGTGCCTAACGTGGGCACCGAACACCGATCGACGGCAGCCGGCGCGCGCTATCACGGAGACGTGGCCGCCGCCATTGCTCGCAGCGTTGGACCGCGACTGGTGTTACACGGGGCCTCCAGTTTGTCGGACGACGACCTGGGCCGTCTGGCCGGGGACGGCTTTGTGAAAATCAACATCTGGTCCGCCTTAGAACGGGTGGGTAGTCAGGCGGTGATCGGCGACGTCGTGCGGAACCTGGACCGGATGGTGCCGGCGACTAGCCTGGCTGCCTGGGTCAAGGAAGGCTGGCTGGGCCAGGCCTACGAATCACGGGAAACCGCCGGCCCGCGGATGGAAAAGCTGACGGAACTTCACCGGCGCCAGGTCTGGCAGACGGCGGTTGTTGAACGATTATCTTTCTATCTACAGCGACTGGGTTACGATCGTTGGCGCTGATGCAATAGGAGCGTTGCGATGAGCCTGATGGGAATCGACGTGGGTGTCACCGGCTGCAAAGCGGTGGTTTTCGAGACTGATGGGCGAATGGCAGGCGGCGCCTACCGTGAATATCCCCTACATCAACCGCGTCCCGGCTGGGCGGAAATTGACGCCGAGGAGCTATGGTCTGCGGTGTCAACGGTCATTCGTGATGCGGCCGGGTCGGCTCGTGAGCCGGTTTCAGCTCTGAGTGTTGCCTCTCACGGTGAGTCGATATTGCCGCTGGATAGGCACGGCGAGCCACTGGGGCGATTCATCTCGGCAGTAGACGCGCGCGCCCAGGACGAAGCGGATTGGTGGCAGGCCGAAGTCAGCCGGGAGCGCATCTTCCAGATCACCGGCATGCCCTTGCATCCTCTGTACTCGTTGCCCAAGCTGATGTGGCTGCGTGACCACCAGCCGGAGCGTTATCAACAGGCGCTGTGGTTTGTGTGCGTGCAGGATTTTGTGATTCACCGGTTGGGGTTGCCGCCAACGGTGGATTTCAGCCTGGCGGCGCGGACGATGGCCTTCGACATCCATCGCCTGGAATGGTCGGGCGAGTTGTTGGAGCTGGCTCAAATAGACCGCAACCGGATGTCGGCGACCAAACCGTCGGGAACGATCGTGGGCACAATCCCGGCGGCGGTGACGGCCGAATTGGGATTGGCGTCGGGGGCAATTGCGGTCACCGGCGGGCACGATCAACCCTGTGGCGCCCTGGGATGCGGGGTAATTAAGGCCGGCGCGGGCATGGACTCAACCGGCACAGTGGAGTGTGTCGGGGTCGCCTCACGCGACCTGGTTCTGTCGCCGGCACTGCTGGACAGCAATCTGCCCGTCGGGCCACACACGGTTTCAGGTGCCTACTTCGTGCTGGGCTATTCGGCCACCGGCGGTGCGTTATTACGCTGGTATCGCGATACCCTGGCCGATGCCGAGCGAGAGAAGGCCGCCCGCACCGGCGCTGATGTTTACGACCTGTTGTTGGATCAAGCCGATCTCGAACCTTCGCCGGTATTGATTTTGCCTCACTTCGTGGGAGGTAGTGGCACGCCCTGGATGGATGCTCGCTCCAAGGGTGCGGTAGTGGGACTGGATTTTGCTACCACCAAAGGCCAGCTCATTAAAGCGATGCTGGATAGCGTGACGTACGAAGTTAAGCAAAGCCTGGATGCGATAGAAATGGCCGGAATCGCCGTGCTCGAACTGCGAGCCATTGGTGGTGGAGCCAAGTCGGAAAAGTGGCTGCAGACCAAAGCCGACATTTTTGGCAAGCCGGTGCTGGCGATGGATGTAACCGAAGCGCCCTGTTTGGGAGCTGCCATTCTGGCCGGAATGGCTAGTGGAGTCTTTCCGTCGGTCGAGGACGGCGTGGCGGCCATGGTGCGTACCGGACGTCGCTTTGAACCGGATGCGAGGCGTCACGAAGCATATATGGAAAAAGCGCGCCTGTTCTCACAACTGTATCCGGCGCTGGCGACATTGAATCATAAATTGTAACCAGGGGAAACAGAAAGAAAGGCCACGCCGAATAAACCAGGCAGCGTGGCCTTTGTCGTTTGACTTGTGCCCGCCTAAAGTTCCGGAAAGAACATGACCTTGTTGGTGTATTCCCTACGCGCCTGCAACATCTCGAAGGTCTCGGGCAGGGCTTCCAACGGTAGCCGGTGGGAGATAAGTTCGTCACCGCGAATCTGTTGGCGTTGCATAAAGAGAAGCGCCGTCGCCCAGTCACTAACCTCAGCGGCGAAAGACGAGTTCCACGAGCCGGCCAGAGTCAACTCCCAGCGCAAGATACGGTCGACACTTTTCTCCTGCAAGGCCAGGGCGCTGTGGCTGATACCGCCCCAGACAATACTGCCCATTTTGGCCGTCGAAAGCAGGCTCTGTTCCTGGGTGATTTTGTGGCCGGCGAATTCGACCGAGCGCTTGACGCCCTTGCCGCCGGTGTGGCTCATAATCCGTTCGACCACATCTTCGTCGCGCCCGTTAATACAAACGTCGGCACCCAGTTGGGCGACCACGTCCAGCTTCTGCGGGAAAATGTCAACAGCGTATACGTCGCTGGCACCCATAATGTGCGCCCACTCGACGGCGAAGGCACCGATGGGACCAACGCCAAAGACCGCCACTGTGTCGCCTGGTTTCAACCCCAATTTGCGCATGGCATGCAAGGCCACAGATGCGGGATCGGTCATAGCGCCCAGTTCGAAGCTGACGTTGTCGGGCAATTGCAGCACGTTGGCGGCCGGAGCGACCACGTACTCGGCGTATGCGCCGTTGGTACGCGAACCCAGGTAGCTGTAGTTGTCGCACAGTTGGTATTCGCCAATCTCGCAATACTCGCAGGTGCGGCAGGGCAGGAAGGGAATGACGGTGACACGCTGGCCTGGTTGGATTGTCTCCACCCCGGGCCCCAGCTTGGAGACGACGCCGCTGAATTCGTGCCCCGGAATGGTCGGGAAACTATAGGTGCCGGTCTCCATCAGGCGCGAGATGTCCGAGCCACACACGCCGCAGGCCTTGACCTGAATCTGTACCTCACCGCGCGCGGGCTCTGGAATGGGAACCTGCTCCACGCGTATATCGGCGGGAGCGTACAAGTTGGCGGCCTTCATGGTTTTTGCCATGCGAAAACCTCCTGGCGGATTAACATACAATATATGGTTTGGCAGCCGTGGCCTGATGAGAGCCAGGGACGTCCAAGGGCAATCGAATGGGCTAGTGCGGGAAGACCTCAGCTGCTTGCTTCATAATCGACACGCTGGCGCTGGTGCCGATGCGTGTTGCGCCGGCTTCCAGCATCGCCAGCACGTCGTCCAGGGTGCGGATACCTCCGGCCGCTTTGACGCCCATCGTGGGGCCAACTGTCTCGCGCATCAAGGCCACGTCGGCGATAGTCGCGCCACCCGGCCCGAAGCCGGTTGAGGTCTTGACAAAGTCCGCGCCTGCCTTCTGAGCCAGCCGGCAGGCGCGTATCTTTTCGACCTCGGTCAGATAGGCATTTTCCAGGATAACCTTGCAGGTAATGCCGTGGTTGTGACAGACACGAGTCACCAAAGTGATCTCGCGGTCGACGACGTCATCAGAGCCCTCTTTGAGAGCGCCAATGTTGATCACCATGTCGACTTCCGTGGCACCGTTCTTGATGCCCCGTTCGGCCTCATAGGCTTTGAACTCGGCCGGATAGGCACCCAGCGGAAAACTGACGGGATAACCAACAGCCACCGGGCTGCCCTGTAGCAGTTCGGCCACATAGCTGATTTGCACCGGGTTCAAGCAGGCAGCGGCAAAACTGTATTGACGGGCTTCCTGGCAA
>CAZHBM010000234.1:0-6467 GCA_964529945.1 uncultured Anaerolineales bacterium
AGAAACGTCCAGGGGACCCCGGTGGTGGCCGAGGCAAAAATCGGCTATTACCGCGAAGGCGGCATGCGGGTGGCGGCCTATACAGGACTGCCCACGCCGCTAGGGGGGTTGCATCAGAGCGAGCAGCGCCCGGGTTCCGAAATCGCCCCTCGAGACGTGAAGATTATGGAGTTCTGGAACACCCCCGACCCCGACCGGGCCTGGCAACTGATTCACGATTTGGACATATCCTACATCTATTTGGGACAGCTCGAGCGCACGCTCTACGACCCTACGCTGACCGAGACGTTGATGCAGTGGGGTGTCACTTTCTTCGCGCCGCAAGGCCGGCAAAAGTTCGAGACGCTGCTGGATCAAGGCCGGGTGCGGTTGGTTTATCAGAACGAGCGTACGGACATCCTGGAGGTGGTAGCCGACGCCCCGTAGGCCGCGCGCGATACAGCCAAAGCCGGCGCGGAGCTGAGTTGGTGGGAGGCGCACTTTCCGGCAAAGCGAGTTTTCAGTCACAGCCGCCGGCTAAGAGAACCAAAAAAGAGGCGCCGCCCATTGGGCGGCGCCTTTGTCGTTGCCTGATCAACAACCGCTGTTTTTCAGGATCATAGCGGCGGGATGGTGACCTGCAAGGTGAAGTTCGAGGGCACAGTGCCAAACGACTTGACGTCGATGATGTAGTCCTGCGATGCAGGCAGGCTGCCGCTCCACGAGGTGACCCCGGCGTGATCGGACAGCAATACCGTTCCGTCGGCACCCCAGATGACGAGGAGTACGTCATTTTGGGGCGAGCTGAGAGAGACACTCATCGACTGGCCGACCATTGCGCCGACCAGATAACGCATAATCCCGCCGGCAGGAACGGTGCCCTGTTCGGTAGCAGAGATGCTGCCTGTGGCGAAGGAAATGCGCTGGGTCGTCGGCTGGCTCGGACCCGGTCCCGGCGGAATGACTACCTGGAGGGTGTAATTGGATGTCGTATTGCCCACCGAGACAACGTCGATGAAGTAATCCTGTGTCAGCGGAAGCTGGCCGCTCCAACTGGTGGCGCCGGCGTGATCGGAGATCAGTACCGTGCCGTCGTCTCCCCAGATGACCAGAATCGCCTGGCCGGTGGCGGCGAAAACGTTGACCGACATGGTCTGGCCGCCCGAAGCCCACAGTACGTAGCGCGTGACGGTCTGCGGCGGTGCGCTGCCGGCCACCGTGACCGCGTCGGTGCCGGGGGCGAACTCGATACGTATCGGCTGCACTCCGGGCGTGGCGGTGGGCATTGGCGTGACCGTCGGCGGTGTGACGGTAGGCGGCGGCGGCGTCAAGGGGGACACGCTGACGTACAGGGTGTAGATGGTAGACGTTCCGGCCACCGGCGATACGCCGATGTAGTAGTCCTCGGTAAGCGGCAGTTGCCCGCTCCAGTCGCGCGCCCCGGCGTGATCGGAGATCAACACCGTGCCGTCGGCTCCCCAGATGGTCAGAATTGCGTTACCTTTGGGCGAGCTGACATTGACGGTCAGGGTCTGACCCTGGGCCGCGCGCAGCACGTACAGGTCAACCTCGCCGGCTTGCACGTCGTCCTCGATCGTGGCTGACGAGCCACCGGGAGGAAACTCGATGCGATGCGCCTGATCGGGCGGGGGAACGGCCGGTGCCTGGGCGGTTGGCTCGGGCAGAGTCTCCTGCGGGCCAGCCCCTTCGGCCGGCTCGGATTCGGCGCCGGTTCCCATGTTCTCCACGGCTGCTGCAGTCCTCTGGGCACAGGTCAGGATGACGTCGAACATTTTCTGATCGGGGGTCAGTTCACAGGATGCAATTGGTTGATCCTCGGGGCAGTTGGCATCCGGTGATGGGCTCCACGACGCATCCAGCAGGCAGATCTGGTCCTCTTTGTCGAAGGCTACAACCGTTCCGGTGGGACCGTCGGCGGCGTAGTTATTATCGACTGTCCAGCCCAGTTCCACCAACTTGTCTGCTACCTGCTGGCCGACGGCGCTGGGCGAGGCGAAGTCATTGCCGGTACCCATCGCTCGTACGGCGCAACCGGAACCCGTCTCGCCGGTCAGGTAATCCTGGAAGGGTACTTCGTCGATGCTAAACTCGAGTCCGAAAACGGAGGATAGGGTCTGGCTGAGGTCGCTGCATTCCGACCCGGGCAAGGGAACGAAGTCCGCATCGGCCGGTGCCGGCGTGGCTGCAGGTTCTTCGGTCGCTTCGGTTGGTGCCGGTGAGGCGACAGGGACGGCGGTCGCCGTAGCCATCGGCTCGGACTCCTCCGTCGGCATTACCTCTCCCTCTGTCTCTTCAGGCATAACCTCCTCGGTGGCAACCGGAGCGGCCTCCTCGGTTTCGGCCGGCGCATTGGCTCCCGGCAGTTTAACCAAATTGCCGATCGCACTCTGGCATCCTGTCGCAGCGAAGGCCAGACCAACAAGCAGCAGAAGGCTCAAACTGATGCTAAGGTACTTTTTCATGTCCTGTCTCCTTGGTAACTTCGGCTCGTTTCTACTCGTCCTGTCCCTTACCGTCCCAAATCTGGTTTTACGAACGTGCCTTGCAATGACAAGCCTGAGTGAGAGAGCTTTGTCCTGCAGCTAGGAGAAATGGCGGCGTAGACGGTCGTGGGGTAATACCAGTATCCAAACATTAACGTACATTTTATCAACATAAGTATAGTACAAAAATACGTTTATGTCAAGGGTAAATGAACGTCGAAAGTTCCCCGGCCTGAGGTGAAAGGCAAGGACTGCCGGCCGGACACGATCATGTCTTTGATGGCGGCCAAGGGTATAATGCGATGAGGCGTCCGACGGACCGCGGGTGTGTTGGCACGAGCGCAGCGATTGGAGGCCGATCGCGCCTTTGGTTGGTAGGCGGCCTCAATTCGAGGATGGAGGGCTGACGGTGATTGACGTGAAAGTATTGGGAACGGGTTGTCCCAGGTGCGTCCGTTTGGAGCTGTTGGTGGCCAAGGCGGTCAAGCAGGCGGCCGACGAGGTCAACGTGGAAGTGGTCTCAGACGCCGAAGCGATTATGGCCTACGGGGTGCTGTCTTCACCGGCCCTGATTGTGAACGGGCAGGTGAAATCGGCCGGGCGGGTGCCGGACCTGGCTGAGATCGTGGGTTGGCTTGAGGAGCCTTCGGTTTCCGGCTAGCGGCCGGTCGGCGGCTTTTGCCTGAACGACCGCCGCGATGGGCATTGGCTGTATCCCACGGCCGTTTGCCGGGCAATTGGGGCGCACCCGTGCGCGGCAAAAAGGTTGACAGCCGGTCTCAAAGACAGTAATCTAACCTGCGTTTGACACTACCTACACGAGCTGAGGAGAAAGCGTGTGATAATCGGACCCATCATCGGTTGGTGGTTGTTGCTGCAATTGTTTGGTCTCGTGGGCCTGCCGCTGAGTCTGTGGCTGCTGGGCCGGTTGCCGGATCGTGGGTACGCCTTTGGGCGCGTCGTGGGTCTTTTGGTCACTGGTTTCCTGCTGTGGTTGGGTGGCAGCCTGGGCCTCTGGCAGAACAACACGGCCGGCATTTGCCTGTCGCTCGCCTTGGTTCTTGGTGTTGGGCTGTGGCTCGCCTGGCGTAGCCGAGGAAAGGAAACGCCCCGGCTGGCGCTCGACTGGGTACGGGCCAACTGGCGCTACCTGGTGGCCGTCGAAGCTCTGTTTGCCGTAGCGTTCGCCGGCTGGGCGGTCTTCAAAGCCTACAACCCCAATTTGGAGACGGCCGGCGGCGAGAAGTGGATGGAGATCGCCTTCGTCAATGCAACTTTACGCAGCCAGGGCTTTCCGCCTCAAGACCCATGGTTGTCGGGCTTCGGTATCAGTTACTACTATTTTGGTTACGTGTTGATGGCGATGATTACCCGGCTTTCCGGCTTGGCGTCCAGCCTGGCCTACAACCTGTTTGTGCCGACCCTGTTCGCGCTGACCCTCACCGGGGCGTTCAGCGTGGTCTACAATATGGTGACTATCGCGGCGCGCAAAGCCGCCGACAAGACCGGCCGGCAATCTCCGGCCTTTAACGGACGCGGATCGGCCGGCATTCCTTACGGGTTTCTCGGGGCTCTTTTCGTGGGCGTTCTGGGAAACCTGGAAGGCCTGCTGGAGATGCTCCACAGCCGGGGGCTTTTTGGGGCTGCCTTCTGGCAATGGCTTGACATAAAGGACATAAACGCGGTCCCGATGGCCGGCGACTGGATACCGACCCGCTTCATGTGGTGGTGGCGGGCTTCGCGCGTCATCCACGACTGTTCGTTTCAGGGACTGCTGACCGGTAACTGTAACCCACCGGGCGGCGATTGGGAAGTGATTGACGAATTTCCCTTCTTCAGCTTTTTATTGGGCGACGTGCACCCGCATGTGCTGGCGCTGCCTTTTGTCCTGCTGGTAGTGGCATTGGCCCTGGCGCAAATCGTTCACCTCACAACGCCGGCCGGGGAGACGGGCAGCGGCATAAGCGACCGTTCTCCCGCTGGCGAAAAGCAAGACTGGTTGTTGAGGCAGTTGGACGCGCTCGAGAGGATGATTCTCCAGGTATTCGGCAGTTGGCCGCGCTTTGTGGTGGTTGGTGTCTGCCTGGGTTCGCTAGGTTTCCTTAACACCTGGGATTATCCAATTTACCTGTTCCTGTTCGCGGCCGTCGTGGCTCTGGGGCGGGCCTGGGCCGGCTCTGCAAGATGGCTTGAAGAAGCGGTCGTGGTGGGCATCGGGCTGGGCCTGTTGGGGGGTGTGCTGTATCTGCCTTTCTACCTCAGCTTCAGTTCGCAAGCCGGCGGGATCTTGCCCAATCTGTTCAGCCCGACCAAGGTTCAGCAGTTCGCCGTCTTCTTCGGGCCTTTTCTGTTAATTGGATTGGTGTTTTTGGTACTGCTGTCAGGCCGCGTGAAGGGCTGGCGCAGACGGTTGCTGCCGGCTGTCTTGGTGACCATCGGCGGGCCACTGGTATTGCTACTGGGCACCAGCCTCATGGTCTTGGTCGTGCCTTCTCTCCGCAATTGGGTGCAGGGTTTGCTGGGCAACCCGGACCTGCAGGCTATGTTGGGCAATTTGTCGGTTGGTTCGTTGGTGGCGATGGCGATTCGCCTGCATTTGCAGCACCCACTGACCTTTTTGTTGCTCGGGATTATGCTGGCCTGGACGATCGCCCTGCTATGGGGTGGTGCCGAAGAGCCGGCTGCGACCGGCACGGTCGCAGAACGGACCCAGGCGGTCGACTTGTTCGCCCTGATCCTTATGGCCCTCGGCGTGTTGCTGCCACTGGCGGTGGAGTTCGTTTATTTGCGCGACAATTTCGGTATTCGGATGAATACCGTGTTCAAGTTCTATTTCCAGGCCTGGCTGCTACTGGCGCTGGCCGCCGCATATGGCGTCTACTACGTGGCCTCAAGGCTGAGAGGGATCAAGCATCTGGTGTGGCAACTGGTGGTGCTCGTCCTTCTATTGGCCGGCCTGGTATACCCCGTGCTGGCGATTCCCAACAAGGCCGGCAATTTCGAGCGTGCGCCGACATTGGATGGGATGGCCTGGCTGGCGACCGGACATCCAGATGATTACGCGGCCATTCGCTGGCTGCAGGCCAACGTGGCGGGCGATCCGGTCATTCTGGAAGCGCCGGGCGATAATTACGCCGCTTACCAATATACCGGTCGCGTGTCGGCCTTGACGGGCCTGCCGACACTGCTCGGCTGGGGCAATCACGAACACCAATGGCGCGGGAACTATGACGAGCCGGCGCGCCGGGAACCGGACATCAGCACGCTGTTCAACACCACAAACGCCGGGCAGGCCGTCAGCCTTATGGACAAGTACGACATCCAATACGTATACGTCGGGACCCTGGAGAGAGAGCGTTACAGCGCCGCCGGATTGGCCAAGTTTGGGGAGTTTCTGGAGCCAGTCTTCCAGCAGGGATCGGTGACGATCTACCGCAGACCGTAGCGGGCGTGAGGCCAACGACGGCCAAGACCCGGGCCGCGGCGCCCGCGGAGAAAGCCCGGCAGGCGGGAAAGCCGGTGTGGGTCTTGAGCAGTCAAGGAGAGGGGTTCAAATAAACAGTCGGGGTGGCCGGATTTGAACCGGCGACCTCTGCGTCCCAAACGCAGCGCGCTAGCCAGCTGCGCCACACCCCGAGCGGCCCTAGTATACCCAGCCGCAATCGTTGAGTCAAATTGAGCGGGCGTTTCGCGTATTCTTGGTAGAAAGCCAGAAGAGCCGGTGGCCGGTTTTTGTCTCTTCATACTACCTGATTCTACGCGCTTCTTAAACACTGTGTAGGCAGCCGGCTCGGGGGTGGCCGTCGTTAGTCTTTGTGGGCGTGAATCCGGCCGCAATTAGCCGACCAACGTAAAGGAATCGCCGGCCGTGGCGGAAATCCGCCCCAAAACGAGAGCCGAACAGGCAGGCAGGTCGTCACAGGAACAGGGATAGGATCGGTAAATGAAGCCCATCGCCAGTCCAGACTCAAGTGAAAAGGACCC
>CAZHBM010000235.1:0-6467 GCA_964529945.1 uncultured Anaerolineales bacterium
AGGTGGCGTGATTCTCCGCCGTGAAATTCTCCCAGCCCTTGCAGAACCCGAGCCAGTCCGTGCCGTCCGGGCAGTCGCATACCCCGCTTTGGCAGTGATTGTTGTGATGGCAGTAGTCCCCCTCGCCGCCGGTTCCGTCCTCAGGGGCGCACTTCTTACCGTCGGCGCAGTAGTCGGACTGGCATTGGTCGTCGCGGGTACACCCGTCGCCGTTCTCGAACAGTGACCGGCACACCCCGTGAACCGAGGCAGTGAACGTCTCCCAATCGGGACAGAACGTCTTGGCGCCCATCACGCGCAGGTCATCGCCCGGACAGTCGCACATGCCGCTGGCGCATTGGTTGTCGTGGTGGCAGTAATCGCCTTCCTCGCCGGTGCCGTCCTTGGGCGCGCACTTCTGACCGTCGGCGCAGTAGCCGGACGCGCACTGTTCGTCGCGCTTGCACGAGTTTCCATTCTCACCCAACGCGAGGCAGACGCCGTGGTTGGTCATGGTGAACGTCTCCCAGTCGGGACAGAACGTCTTGGCGCCCATCACGCGCAGGTCATCACCCGGGCAGTCGCACATGCCGCTGGCGCATTGGTTGTCGTGGTGGCAGTAATCACCTTCCTCGCCGGTGCCATCCTTGGGCGCGCACTTCTCGCCGTCGGCGCAATAGCCGGACGCGCAATCTCGATTATCCGTACAGTTGGCGCCGTCGGGCATTGTGGTCGAACATGTACCATGACTGCCGGTGGGGCTGAAGGTCTCCCAACCCTTACAGAAGCCGCTACCTCCCTCCCAACCGTTCGGGCACAGGCACAGGCCGGTCTGGCACTGGTTATCGTGGTGGCAATAGTCACCTTCCTCGCCGGTGCCATCCTTGGGCGCGCACTTCTGACCGTCGGCGCAGTAGCCCGACAGGCAATCCTGATCTTCGCTGCAATTGTTGCCGTTTTCGAACTGCTGGCTGCAAACGCCTTGCTGGCCGAAATAGTTGAAATCCTTCCATCCCTTGCAAAGACCGGAATCACCATTCTCCCAACCATCCGGACACACGCACAGCCCGCTGGCGCATTGGTTGTCGTTGTGGCAGTAGTCGCCTCCCTCGCCCGCTCCGTTCTGGGGTGCGCACTTCTTACCATCGGCACAATAGCCCGAGCGGCAATCCCCATTGTCCTGACAACCGAAGCCCATCGGAATCTTCAAATAGGCGGATGACATTGAAGCCATATAGCCCTGGAAGTCAACTGGCTTTCCCTTGACCCCGAGATACTGAACCAAGTCTCCGCTTGTGGATCCGTTGATGAACCGATTGGGACTCGCCGGGTCTGCTACCTTGAGAATGAGCTGATCGGAGTTGGCTGGCCAGAGCACCGTTTGCTGCGACTCGGCCCGCTCGTCCACATACTCATCTGTGCGGCCGTCCTGCAAGTCCCTCTTCAACACCCACCTGGCTTCCACCTGAAGGTGGTGATGCGGCAGCGGGTCTGGTCCCAGATTATGTAGTACGGCGTAGGCGCCATCACCCACGAAAATGATATCAGCAACATTGATAGCGGCCGTGGGCTTCTCCTCCGCCGTAAGCGGCTGCGAGGACTGGCCGATATGCACCTGGGCCTCACACATGCCGTCTGCAGACGCGAGCGTCACGTCCTGCCCCTGATATTGCGCCCACGTCTCACCTGGCTTCAGCGATAGGATCTGTTGGGCGGCGCAGCTCTTGTCTCCCACCCGGGCGATGAATCCGATTTGCAGTGAGTCTCCGGCAGTCAGGCCGATCATGACCTGGTTGTTGGGCATCTGTCCGTCCAGAAACTGGCGCGACATCTGCAGAATCTGGTTCCCGGGCTGCGCGGACACAGAGGGCAGCACCACGCTGGCCGACTTGACCAGTTGGTCGTTGGCCTGGAAAGCGACCTGCACCACTCCGGAACCACCCAACGCGCCTTTTACGCCGAATTTGTCAAAGGCTACCGCCACGTTGCCGGGCGCAGCACCGGCTGCCGGCACATCCAGGGCCGGGCTGGGCGCTGAAACTCCCGGCGGCCCGAAGGCGCTCACCTGGTAGCTGGCATCGCAGTCGGCGGGCTCGCTGCCCGCCGGCAGAATGCGCCCCTTCACCGTCGCACCGGCGATCACGTCGGTGCTGTGCGTCTCCTTGCCACCGCAGTTGTAGCTGCGCAACAGCAGGTAGCCCTCGATTGTGGCCGGGTCGCCGGCCCAATCCCATACCAGCGAACGGCCCGCCTTGGGGTCACACTTGCCCGGTGCGCAACCCGGCACGACATTTAGTTCCCCGGCATTCTTCGCCAGGCGCAGATTGGCGGGCGATGGCATCTGACTGTTGGTCGCCTGTCCCCAGACCATGTCCTCAAGCCACAGCTTGTAGGTGACGTCAAAGCCGGTGGCCGCCACCTTGTCCTGCCACTGGCGGTCGGGGGTCAGCTCGGCTTGTGTGAACGTCCGGTTGAACGAACCCAGGGCAGCCGATCCTTTGCCCGCCCGCGCCTCGCCGGTGACCGTCAGCACCAGCGGGTCGTTGGGATTCAAGAAGGTCGGCGCCGGCACCGTCTGCTTGTTGCCACTCCAGTCACCGGCCGACAACCGCCCTTTGGCCGGTATCCGGCGGAAGATGTGGTTGCCGACGTCGAAATACAGGTCCAGGCTACTGTATTTGCCGGCCTGGACCGTCAGCGGCTGGAAGACCACCTGTTTGAAGCCGGGGGGCTGCACGCAGGCAGCGGTAGCCGGCACGACGATGGTGTGCGGGTTGCTGGGCGACTGAGCGCCGGCGACCGTGCCCGCCACCACCTTGTAAACGTAGGTCCCTGGACCGGGGACCGTGTCCACGAATTGTTGGCTCTTGCCCTTGCCGTCCAGTTTCCCCACCAGTGGCTTGAGCAACGTGAAGCCCGGTCGCCCCAACGACGCCCGCATGAGACCGAAGCCGTCCTCTCCATCGCTGTTATCCTGCCACGACACCGTCACTTGGCAACCGGTGGCCTGCAAGCCGATTAGCGTCGGAGCCACCACGGCCGCATTGGGTGGCGGTGGTACCGGCGGACCGAACGCGGCCGCTCCGCCGGAAGCGCCGGAAGCACCCGGTGCCTTTGCCGGCGACGGCGCCGCCCCGGCTGAACCCGGCGCAGGTGCAGCTTTGGGAGCCGGAAGCGCCACTACCTGACCGGGAACAACCTGCGCACCCAGACCAGGGTTGGCGTCGCGGACGTCCTGAACGGATACCCCCATCTGGGTTGCCAATGAGTCGACAGTGTCGCCGTTTTGGGTCACGTACAGCGCTTGCTCCGGTGGCGCTGGATCGCCGGAAACGGTGATTGCCACCAGCGGTGATTCACCCGGCACGCCGCTGCTGTCGTAGGCCCGCACCAAAATATAGTGGACCCCGGCTTCAGTCGGCGTCCAGCGGTAAATCAGGCTGAGTGGCGTAACCCCTTCCGTAGCCGGGCTTGCCTGCTGGGTGACCAGCACGTCATTGATCCACAAATCGAGACGGGTAACCTTCCGCTCGGAGCGAGCCGTGGCGAACACAAGCAGCGATGCGCCCTGCCCCACCCGGGCGCCGGGCGCTGGATCCTGAATTGTGACGGTCGGTCCGGTGGTCGACACCTCAAAGCTGGTCTGCATAGCCGGCAACAGATCGGCAGGCAGCAAACCGCTGGGCTTCAGCAGACTCATGGCCAGAGCCGCTCCTCCCAGCAATACCACAACTGCCAGGACAGCCACAGCGCCCAAGACGCCCCAACCCAGATTGCCGATTGCGGACCGGCCTGCCGGCGCTGCCGCAGACGCGGGAGCGGCCATGGCCTGAAAACCCAAAGTCACACCCGGCCCAAGGGTCAACTGGCTGCCGGGAGTAAGTACCACCGGGCCGGCAATGCGCTGGCCGTTGACGAAGGTGCCATTGCTGGAGGCGAGGTCGTCAACGACCCATTGGCTTCCCTGCCGACTGAGTCGCGCGTGTCGCCGGGAGACGCCACGGTCGTCAAGCACAATGTCGGCCGAAGATTCGCGGCCCAAAATGAGCACGTCCTTGTCCAAGGAGAATGCCCGGCCGGAGCCAGGGCCTTGCTGTACCACCAAGATCATCGGGACAGGTGGCGGCTGAGACATGGCGTTGTCCTCCTCCCACGTGGTCGTATGCGGCAACCAGAGCGGTCGCCGGAGTGACAGTTCGATTGTGTGTCTGGAACGTGACGATTCTGATGATCGGACCTGGCGAGTGCGAGGGAGGGCGGCCCGGGACAGATTTGTTCAGTCTAGCATTTTGAATGCAAGGCGTTCACTACCGGGAGATCAATGCGGGGAAACGCGAGAAATAGCAGAAACACCCGGCCGTGCGAAAAAACTCAAACCTTCAATATGCTTACATAGGTAGAATGACGATATCATCCAGAACACTTCTCGAGGAGGCTTGCCATATGGATTGGGAGACAAAAAGCTCGAGCAAGCGATAATGATGTCACCATTCTAGCACGGCTATGGTGAACCGTCAATAGCTTTTTGGGGAGTGATTTGATCGCTTGAGATGATCTGAGTAGCCTCAGGGGTCAACGCGAGGGCTTCAAAGTCCCATCAGCGTTATAGACGCCGTACTTCTTGGCCGACTCGACCAGGGCGTGGATGTTATCCATCGGAGTTCCTAAACCCAGAGCACAACCGGGCCCGAGAATGAGTCCGCCACCGGGCGCCAATATCTCAATGGCTTCCTTGGCTGCCGCTTCCACTTTATCGGTCGAACGTGCTATATAGATCAGCTCTGGATTGACCGGGCCCAGGAACGTGGTTTTACCCTGCATCAACCGTTTGGACTGATGCATGTCAGTCTTGTAGTCGAGCTCTAGAATCTGGGCTCCGGTGGTGATCATGTCGGGCAGAATCCTGGTGGAATCGCCGCAGATGTGGAGTGCATAGGGAAAATCGGGGCCGCCAACTGACTGAATGACCTGCTGGTCATATTTGTTGGCAAATTCTCGATACAGATGGGGGCCAATGATATCCACGCCGGCCTCGCCCATCGACGTGCCGTGTGCGCCTACCTCTTTCATGGCCTGGGCGTAGCGGATGTGTACCTGGGTGGCATACTCAATTACCTGATAGATCGCGTCGAGCTCTTCGCGTAGCGCCAGATCGACCACAAACTGTTCGTAACCACGCAAAGCCATCGCCAACGCCAAAGGCCCTTGGTCAGAGCGTCCCATGATGTACACATGGTCGCCGATCTCCTCAACCAGCAGGTGGATCGCTTTCAGCATCTCGCTCATAGGGAATGTAGTGAAAGGGTCGGGGATTTCCAGCTTACTTACGTCATTCAGGTCGTTGGCCAGGACATGTTCGGCCACGCGAGCCGGCCGGTCATCGAAATACTCGACCACGCAGCCACAAGCCTGTGCCTCGGCGACGACGCCGTTTTCCACCAACAACATGTCGTGGCCGAATTCCTGCCAAAACCTTAATTGTGCCGCCGCCATCATCTCGCCGCTTTGCAGCGCCTGCGAGAGCGGAAAATCGGCAAACTCGATTGCGCTTAGAAAGTTGTGCAGGTCCGTTGGCACCCGGTCAGGTATTTGATGATGGATGGTCGCCATTACACGATCCAGAGAAGTCATGCGTTCCATGTTGTCCCTCACCTCTTACATTGTCTGCTGGTAGAAAGCCACACGGCCCTCATAATTCTTGCCCACCGGTAATAATTCAATGATTGTCTTCCGTCGAAAGAATACGTTTAACCGGGTAACCTCATACGGCTTCGGCCGCTAATATGGTTCCTTCCTTGCCCCGAACCATGAGATGGATGATGTCTTCCAGGCATACTTCGGATATGGGGCAGACATCCACCCGCTGCCCTCGGCGCAGTACCATCACGCGATCTGCTACCTTCATAATATCTTCTAGTCGATGGCTGATGAGAATCTGGGACACGCCGTGCTGCTTCAGTTCTTTCACGAGGTCCAATAGCTCAGCAATTGCCTGGACTGAAATGCTGGCAGTCGGTTCGTCCATAATGATTACCTTTTCAAAGAGGTGAAGATCTTCGCGATTGTCTAAGTGGTAGCGGATGGCCTTGTTGCCGGCAGTGAAGGTCATATCACCGACTTGGCCTTCACCAGTATACAGATAGGCGCCATCTTCAGTCCAGGCGTCGTGGTAGCCGTATTCTTTGCCTTGCCGACCGGAGAATACCAATAAGATGGGGTATTAGGCCGGCGTTCTGATGCCCCCTTGGCGTTGACCACCATAGGCGGTGTGTAGTGAACTGCGGTTGCAGATCTGTTCCGGAACGAACATTGGGCCTCCACAGGTGCGCGCCAATACGTTGTTTTGGAATTATAGCATGGTACAACCGTGGGAGATAAAGAGCTGCCGTTTTGGAATGCGAAGTCCGAAATGATGGCAGGTTCAGTGTACTTGGTGTCAAATTGTGGAAGGGTTTTTGGAGCATTGTGGTTATGGGGCAAAAAAATAG
>CAZHBM010000236.1:0-6451 GCA_964529945.1 uncultured Anaerolineales bacterium
GACCAGGTCGCTGCCGGTGATGCCCAGGTCGATATTTCCGTAGCAGACCTTATGCACAACGTCGGCTGATCGCTGGAGCCAGACCTCGACTTCGGGAATGGCGCGGATGGAGGCCACGTACTGGCGGGGGTGATGTTTGGTCACCTTGAGGCCACAACCGGACAGGAAGTCCATCGTCTCGCTTTCCATGCGGCCTTTGCTGGGCAAGCCCAGGCGAATACTCTCACGTGTCTCTCTGCCCGCGAGGCTAGAATTGGGTGTTGAAGGTTGGGCCGGATCATCTGTTAGCATGGGGTAATTCCTCGTTGACGATTTGGAGATAGGCGGATTGTACCAGTGATACCATGCACTGTCAACGAACAAAGGGTTGTTTTTGTCTCCTTTTTCTGGTATTCTGGTATTATGTAGAAAATGTTAGCCGCTTTTCGGGAGAGAGTTATGAATGAAACCACTTCCCACCTGATGCGCTTCCTTCAACAAGAGAATAACCGCCTCCAGAAGGAAAATGACGACTTAAGGGAGGAGGTTACCGCTCTGCGCCAATATATGACGGCGTTGGAGGAGCTTCATTGGGCGGCCCAGAAGATTTCGTCGGAACAGAACCTGCTCGATTTGTTGGATGAGATCCTCTACCATGCAATGGCTTTGTCCAAAGCTCAGGACGGTTCAGTCTTGCTGATTGACGATGCCACCGATGAATTGGCTTTTGCGGTTGTCCACGGAGACATCGAGGGGGAATTGCGCGGTTTCCGAATTCCGGCCAATACGGGCATCGCCGGTTGGGTGGCGGCCGAAGTGGAGCCGGTCATCGTAAACAACCCGCGCCAGGATTGGCGGTTCTCCCCCGTCGTAGACGAGGCCTTCGGGTTCGTCACCCGCTCGATCATCTGTGTACCTATGTTCACCGGGGAAAGAACTGTCGGAGTGATCAACTTGTTGAACAAGCGGGACAACGACCCGTTTGTCAAACACGATTCATCTTTGTTGTCTATCTTGGCCCATACTGCAGCCGTTTCTCTGGAAGCTATGCGCGAGCGCATTGAGGCAGAGGAGGCGACAGCCGTCGGCGGCTAGTCTGTCGGAAAGTGGCTCTGATCTTTCTTTCCCCCTACCTCGTGATGCTGGGCCTGGCCCAGGTGTGGATCGCCTGGAAAGGATGGGACGGCCTATCACTGGTTGGACCGCATAGGCTTTGGGGATTTGTCTGCGGTTTGGCGTTGGGGTTGTTAGGCGGGTACCTTCTGCCGGCTGTCCCCGGCGTCTTTTTTGTTGTGTTGCCCCTTTCCTTGGCGGTACTGGCTACCCTGGCCATTGGTGGCTCCCTCAGCAGCCGCAACCTGTTGCCCGACCGATTTTTGCATCCGGGCAAGTGGCAGCTGGCGCGGACCTCACGGGTGGCCATTCCCCACGCTGGCTACGATATTCCGGGTTTGCTGCTCGTTCCCTCCCAGGCCGGCGACCTGGCTGTCTGTCTCGCCCATGGGTCGGGTGACAGCAAAGCCGGATTCAAATGGCGACTGGTGGCGGCGCTCTTGCAGCGTGGGATCACCGTCCTGACCGTCGACCTGGCAGGCCACGGCGAAAATACCCAACCTCAGCGCTGGCCCGAATGTACCACCGAGCTGCCGGCGGCGATCGACTGGTTGCGCCAACAGCCTTCGGTCCGTCGCGTGGCTCTCTTGGGGATCAGTATGGGGGGCGCACTGAGTGTTTCCGCGGCCGGGAAAACTGCGGTCGATGGCCTGGTTCTGTTTGAGACGCCGGTCACTTTTCAATATGACCGCAGCTTGCCCTGGCGGGAAGCCTGGGATACGCTGCGCAGCCCGGCCATCGATTTGCTGGCCGACCTGACTGTTTGGCAAATATGGCGCCGTTGGCAGGCGCCGGCCGGAAAGCGTGAGATTAGCCTGGCGGAGCTGATTCGCAGGCTGGATGTGCCGTGCCGGATGAGCCGGGTAACCTGTCCCGTCCTGCTCGTCTACGGCGGACGCGATCACATCGCGCCGCCCGGTCACGGGCGTATCTTGTTGGCGGCCAGACCAACAAGGTGCCGGTTGCTGGTTGCTTCCCAGGCCAGTCACCTGGCTTTGACGCAAATCAAGCTGGTGAATGATGTCGTCGTCGCCTGGTTACTACAAGCTCTGCCTGCCGGCTGATAGACGGCGATCACACCGGCCACGAGACAGCCGGGCCATAGACCGGGCAAAGTCAGCCGTGCAGGTCGATGGACTCCGGTGTGATTTCGACGATGACGCGGTGTTGGTCCGGCCGGAAGTTGGGATATTCGTCAAGGCCCCTATACTTTTTGGCCAGCCGGTTGATGTGTTCTCGGGCACCCTTTTCGATGAGGCGTGCCCGGCCCCTTATTTGAATGTAGCGATAGGGGTTTTTGGGGTCTTGAACTGCCAGCGCCACGCGCGGGTCGCGCGCCAGATTGTGTCCTTTGACTCGTTCTTTAGTCGTGTTGAACAGAACGTGTTTCCCATCGTAATCGATCCACACCGGTGTCACCTGGGGCGAACCATCCGGCATCAGGGTGCTGACAAAGGCAAACGCCTTTGTTTCCTCAGAAAACAGGTCCAGATAATCTTGCGGAATCTCGACGCTCATGACGTTAACCTCCCGAAGCCTCTTTGCTAATGGGTATCGACCTGCTTGTATGTAGGGACTATTTGTCTTCATCCCCGCGACTGCGAAAAACCAACCGCAGAGGAGTCCCCAAAAATGGATAGGCCTCGCGGATGCGGTTTTCCAGGTAACGCTCGTAGGTAAAGTGCACCAGCTTGCGGTCGTTGACAAAAAAGACGAAAGTGGGTGGGTCTGTCTCGGCCTGGGTGGCGTAGTAGAAGCGCAGTTGTCTGCCGCTCTTGTTCTTGGGCGAGTGGCGGGCGATGGCGTCTTGCAGCAGCCGGTTGAGGTCGCCGGTGGAAAGACGCTGTTGCCGTTCCCGGCGGACCTGCAGCGCAGTTTCGAGGACTTGTTGCACGCGCTGGCCGGTCTTGGCCGAAATGAAGAGCACGGGCACGTAATCCATAAAACCCAAAGACGCCCGGATGGTCGTCGTATATTCTATCATCGTATGCGTGTCTTTTTCGATCGCGTCCCACTTGTTGACGACGATGACCACACTTTTCATATCGTCCAGGATATAACCGGCGATGTGCTGATCCTGCGCGGTGACCATGTCTTGGGCGTCTATCAGGAGCAGGCAGACGTCGGCGCGATTGATGGCTTTGAGGGACCGCAATACGCTGTATTTCTCGATCCCGGGTGCTATCCGGCCCCGCCGGCGGATACCGGCCGTGTCGATCAGCACGACAGGCTGGTCGCCGACCTGAATTTCCATATCAATTGCGTCGCGGGTCGTGCCGGGCACGTCGCTGACGATGACCCGTTCCTGTCCCAGCAGCCGGTTGAGGAGGGACGACTTTCCCACGTTGGGCCGCCCGATAATGGCGATCTTAGGCAGTTCCGGCTCCTCTGTTTCCTCCATTTCGGCGACGTCCATAGCCGCCACGACTTCATCCAGCAGGTCACCCACGCCCTGGCCATGAATGGCACTGATGGCCAAGGGGTCGCCCAGGCCGAGAGAATAAAACTCGACGGCGTCGGCGCGCAAGCGGGGGTTATCGGCCTTATTGACCGCCAGAATTACCGGTTTTCCGGCCCGGCGCAAGATGTCGGCAACCTCGTCGTCGCTGGCTATTTTGCCGGTGGCAGAATCGACCAGGAACACGATGACATCCGCCTCGGCGATCGCCAGGCGGGCCTGTTGCCGCATTTCTTCCAGAAAAAGGCCGCTTTCGACGCCCACCGTCTGACCACTGGTGGGGGCTGATTTGCGGCGCTCGCTTTCCTGGGTACTGTCAATCATCTCCAGGCCACCGGTGTCGACCAACAAAAAATCAACCCCACCCCATTCAGCCTCGGCGTACAGGCGGTCCCGAGTGGTGCCGGGCAGGTCTTCCACAATGGCTACCCTACGTCCCACGATTCTGTTGAAGAGTGTACTTTTGCCGACATTTGGCCTGCCGACGAGGGCCACCAATGGTTTCGCCATCCGAGTCGCCGTCCTTGTTAGATATGTCACGATTCTAAGCGATGCGGGCTTAGCTGTCAATTGCATCGATCGGTCGGGTGCGTCCCATCTAAAAAAAACTACCTGATTCTAAACACTTCTTAATAAATGGCTGAGCGGTCTCTCCGAACCTGCTTCACAGCCAAGCCTTGGCTTGGTCCAATTTCTCTGACAAGAGTTTGGGACACACCCGACCGGTCGCTGAGTGAGCGGCGGTCAGCACCTCAAAAACCTACGCCAACCCCACTCCCGGCTGACTGTTTGCCGGTTCCCAGCCGATACTTGGCCCAAGTGGTATTGTTATATATTTTCATCGCACCCAACATGTTGTATAATGTGTGGGTATTCCTAGGAGGGGGAAGACATGGGGCGGGTGTGGAATTGTATAAAAAATCTATCAAAACCTACTGGTTGTTTGTCTTGCCTCTGCTTGGCATCCTGGGCGTGTTGGTTTGGTTCGTCCCGGGTTTGCCGTCATCGGTTGCTGATGTAACACCCACCACAGTCATCCTGCGGGCAAAACAACCTGCCGTGTGGCAGGATGTTTTGGTGGCCGGCGGCGTTTTGCAGCACCGGCTTCGTTTTTTGGTGCCGGGTAGTGAAGGGTTGCTGGATTGGCAAGCCAATGACGATCAGTTGATTGTCTCGCTGCCGCCGGAAGTGCCCAAAAGTATCCTCGTTCGCGAGGCTGTGCGCACCGGCCGGGTGGAAGTGGTTGAGGGAGGAACCGAGTTCCTGCCTGTGGGGGCCCGGGTCAAGACCAGTGCCTGGGCTGACCCATCCCGCAATGTCTACCAGTCGGTGCTGACTTCGGTCCATTTCTCGGCGGCTACTATGGCGACCGACGTGAGTGGGAAGCCAGTCATCGAGTTTGTTCTGACGCCCACCGGCGACGCGTTGTTAGCGGCCCACAGCTCGCAACAGCGAGGTTATTATTTGTGTGTGGTTGTTGATGGGGAAGTCTTGACCTGCCCTGTCATCCGGACGCCGCTCGCCGAAAGGCGAGGGGTTATGGAGTTCAGCGAAAAAGTGACACGAGAACAGGTGCGGACGATCGCCATGTTGCTTTGTTCCGGCCCGCTGCCTGTGCCATTGACAGTTGTTGATTGATAATTGAAAGGACTAGTTTTGGATGTTGACGGTTATAGCTTTTGCGGCGGTATTAGGTTTGCTGATATTTGTCCACGAACTGGGACATTTTATCGTAGCCAAACGGACCGGCATTGTCGTGGAAGAGTTTGCGTTTGGCTACCCGCCACGCCTGGCGCGGTTGTGGCAGAATGAGGGAAAGATCGTCCTGGATGGCCAGGCTAAAATAATCGGGCGTAAGACGAGCGTGCCTCGCCGTCTCGAGGTGGGACAGAAGGTTGCCTACCGGACCGAGACCGGCCCCGACGGGACGGAGATTGTGACGTTTCTTCAAGCGATCCCTGAGGAAACAGAGACAGAAAACGACGAGCCGCAACCGGCGGTTGATGCCCCGGTCGCCACGGTAGATCACCTGGAACGCGGCACCGAATATAGCATCAATTGGATCCCCTTTGGCGGATACGTGCGCATGTTGGGTGAGGAAGACCCCACGGCGCCGGGCAGTTTTGCCAGCAAGAGCAAGCGGGTGCGCGTCGCCGTGTTGGTGGCCGGTGCCGCTATGAATCTCGTATTGGCGATCGTGGTGTTTGCGGCCACTTACATGCTGGGTGCGCCGACACCGGTGGCTTCGGACAACGTGATGGTAATGGGCGTGTCAGCCGGGTCGCCGGCCGAGCAGGCCGATCTGCGTACGGGCGATATCATCCTGTCGCTGGATGGGACGGCAGTACATACACCCGAAGAGTTGGTTCAATTGACCAACCAGCACTTGGGCCAGGCGGTTTCTTTGGCGATTAAACGCGGCGATAAGACTCTCTCCACGTCAATCACGCCGCGGGAGAATCCTCCAGCCGGTGAAGGTGCTATGGGGGTCAGCATTCAGTCGGCGGTTTCGCGCGTCGAGATCACCTATTATCCATTGCCCGAATCGATTTGGTTGGGTGTGCAACAGACGTTCGGCACCGTGGCTTTGACGTTGAGTGTGCCGTTGTTGATAATGCGCGGCTTGTTGCCGGCCGAAGCCGTGCGTCCAATCGGGCCGCTCGGCATCTACCAGCAGACGGCATCGGCAGTCAATGCAACCTTGCAGATGGGTTGGTGGTACCCGATTCTGAGCCTGGTAGGGCTGATCAGTACGGCCCTGGCAATCACCAATTTGTTGCCGTTGCCAGCTCTGGATGGAGGCCGAATTCTGTTCATTTTCATCGAGGCCATACGCGGCCGGCGCGTTGATCCGGCCCGAGAGGGTTTTGTACACTTTGTGGGTTTGGCGGTGTTGATGAC